>SLAT01000061.1 GCA_007126715.1 Roseinatronobacter sp. | reverse complement strand
CGCCGCGATAAATTTCGGTATGGCCGGATTGCGCGCCAAAGCCCTTAATTTCGGTAACCATCATTCCGCGCACGCCGATCGAGGTCAGCGCTTCGCGTACCTCTTCCAGCTTGAACGGTTTTATTGCCGCTATGATGTATTTCACAGGTCATCCCCTTTCTTCGAGAGCGAGAGTCCACCGGACCGCACGCCGCTAATGAGGGGTCTGCATTGGCCGAGTCTCAATATTTTGCCGCGTTGCAGCAGGCGCTTGGCGCAAAAATGGAAAAAAATGTGCACAAATTTGCATCATTGCCTAAAATATAGGCGATTTGGCAATTTGCTGTGGGCGTGAACCTGTACAACTTACCGCGATAGAGGTGGTAATTTAGCCAGGATGGTGGCAGATAGTCCAAAATCGTAGCTGAGGTTTCTAATGGGCAATTCTGGCGGAAATGGTCGCAAACTTACCGCTGACCGGCGCGAAGTGCGACCTGCCCGGGCCACGCAGGCGCGCCCAAAGACGGCGCCGGCGCGCAAGACTGCGCCTGCAAGGCGCAAATCTGGCAATATTCTGGTCCGTTTTGTTTCTGCGACCGTCACCCTGATCTGGAAGATCATCTGGGGGGTGACATGGCGGTTTGGTGCAACTGTCGCCATGCTGCTGTTTCTGGCGACGGGCTATTATTACATGGTCATGCCGCCCTTGGGCGATTTGCTGGATGCGCGCGCGCGCGGCTCTGTCACCATGACCGACGCCTCTGGCAATGTCTTTGCATGGCGGGGCGAAACATTTGGCGGGATCATTACTGCCGATACTGTATCGCCCTACCTCAAGAATGCGATCATCGCCACCGAAGACCGGCGTTTCTATCGCCATTTTGGCGTATCACCGCGCGGGATAGCAGGGGCGATCCGATCGAATATGCAGTCGGGGCGCAGCGCATTTTCCGGTGCTGGTGGATCGACCATCACACAACAGGTTGCCAAGCTGTTATGCCTTGGTGTCCCATTTGACCCCGATGAATGGGCCTCCGAAGCTGCATATGAGGCCGATTGCCGCCGTGGCACCATTTGGCGCAAGATCAAGGAATTGCCCTTTGCCTTTGCGCTGGAGGCGAGTTTTTCCAAAGACGAGATCCTGACCATCTACATGAACCGTGCCTTCCTTGGGGCCGGGGCGCGTGGCTTCGAAGCTGCAGCACAGCGTTATTTCGGGCGTTCCGCGAATGAGGTCGGTCCGTCCGAGGGCGCGATGTTGGCCGGATTGTTGGTTGCGCCTTCGACCTTTGCACCGACCCGCAACCTTGCCCGCGCGCAAGCCCGTGCGAATGTGGTGATCGGCCTGATGCATGAGCAGGGCTTTCTGACCCAATACGAACTGGCAGAGGCGCGCTCTTACCCGGCGACCCTTTCCAGCAGCGCCGAAGCGCAGCGCGGGATCGCCTTTGCCGACTGGCTGATGCAGTCTGGGCCTGCCTTTCTGACGCGCGACACGACCGAAGATGTGATGATGCGCACCACATTTGACCCGCGCATCCAGACTGCCATCGAAGATGCGGTATCCTATGTTTTCGATACCCGTGTTCGCGACGGGTCCGAAGCAGAGGTTGCCGTCGTCGTCATGTCCCCGGATGGGGCCGTGCGCGGCATGGTGGGCGGACGCTCTGCCAGTGTCGGGGGCTTTAACCGGGCAACGCAGGCCATGCGCCAGACGGGCTCGGCGTTCAAACCTTTCCTTTACGCGGCCGCTCTGGAGAATGGGTTCGAGCCTTTTGATATCGTCGAAGACGCGCCCTTGACCATCACCACGCCGGGTTCGGGCGCATGGTCACCACGAAATTACGACAACGAATTCCGTGGTTTTGTTACTCTGACCGAAGCCTTGGCGCGATCCCTCAACACTCCCGCTGTCCGCATCTCCGAGGCGATGGGCCGCGGGCGTGTGCGCGAAGTCGCAAACCAGTTCGGCTTGCATAGCGATCTTGCCGAAGGTCCGGCACTGGCGCTGGGCGCGTCAGAGGCCAATCTGTTGGAAATGACGGCTGCCTATGCCGGTATTCTGAGCGGCGGCAATGTCGTGCGCCCCTATGGCATCGAGCAACTTCGCCTGCTGCAAGAGGCATCACCTTTGTTCGAGGCGCGCGCCGGGGTCGGCGAGCGCGTTATTTCAGAGCGTTCGGCGCAAGTCTTGACCTGGATGATGACGCAGGTGGTCAACGATGGAACAGGCGGGCGCGCGCGTCTGAACGGTCGTGAGGTTGCGGGTAAGACCGGCACCACGCAAGCCTCGCGCGATGCCTGGTTTATCGGCTTCACCGCAGATTATGTTACCGGGGTCTGGATGGGGTATGACGACAATTCCCCCCTTCAGGGTGTGACCGGTGGTGGCCTGCCTGCCGATATCTGGCGCGAGACGATGACGCGCGTGCATAATGGCCTGCCTGCCCAACCGCTGCCGATGATACAGCCAGAACGCCCGGTGCTGGAGGCGCCTCAGACCGCACCCGCACCCGACACCCAACCGTTTTCTAGGCAAAGCAGCGGCAACAGTTTGGAAGACACGATCAGAGGGGTTCTTGGCTCTATCTTCGGGGGCAACTAACGGGGCGCATGCACCCGGCATCAGCCCTTTAACTGTCCAGAGGATGTCAACTGTTCAGCAATGCGGCAATGCGCATTCGGATTCCGTCAACTGTTGCAACATACTCGGTCAAGACTGGCTCCGACGCTGGCAGCGCAGAAATGATATCCTGCGCCAGAAGATATGGCAGGATCAGGATCACTGCGAGCAATATCGGCAGGGCCAGCCCTGTCCGAAAACTGCGTCGGCGCATGTCCGTCGTGGCGGGCAGGTCGAGTTCGCCGCTCTTGCGTCGAGCGCGGTTGTTTCCGATAGGTTCTAGCGACGCGCTGATATCCTCGATATCTGGAAATGTCGCTTGCGCAGATTTCGGGGCTTCGGTCGTGGTATCTTCTGCTGCGGTCGGCGTCTTGGTTTTTGGCTCGCTGGGCCAGGGTTCGGGGCCCGAAAGTCCCAGATCTGGCTGTGTCTCCAGGGTTCCTGCCTCCTGAGCGCGTTGGCGGCTTTCGAATTCTGCTTCTTCACGCAAGATTTCGAGAACTTTCTCATCCACGTTGCGGGGTGGTGGCGGTGGCATGGGTGATGCGCCCACCTCTTGCGCAGGCGATTGCTGTGCTTCTGCTTCTGCTTCTGCTTCTGTCTCTAATTCTATCGCGGTTTTCGGTTCTGGTGTGGGCTCCGGTTCTGGCAATTGCTTTGGTTGAGCTTGTGTTGAAGGAAGGGGTGGCTGCTCTTGCGCGCTCTCCTTCATTGCCAGTGCGGGTGACTTCTCCTGAAACCAGACATGTCCACAGGAAGAGCACTGAACCTCGCGCCCGGCATCGGGTAATAGAGAAGCGTCAATCTCATATTGAGCGGTGCATTCCGTGCAAACTATACGCATGACATTTCCTTGGTCAAAACCGCAACGCGGGGCATTGGCGAGGCATCCCTTATGGTGTAGCAAGCGAAAAGCCGTTCTCCAAGTTTATTAACAGGTCTGATGATGGGAACACGCAAAATGGTCGGTCTTTGGGGGGAGGGCGTGTCTGATATCGGGCAAATTCGCGCCGCTCCGGGCCGTTCATGATCGTCTTTGACAATGTGTCGCATGATTATGGCGGCGGCCCGCTGTTTCGCGATGTGTCGCTGCGGCTGGAACAAGGCAGTTTCCATTTTCTGACGGGCCCTTCGGGGGCTGGCAAAAGTACCATCCTCAAACTGTGCTACGGTGAATTGCAACCCAGTTCCGGGCAGGTCAGCGTGATGGGGCGCGATCTGGGGCAGATGACCCGCAACCAATTGGCCGAAACGCGTCAGCGCATAGGTGTTGTGCATCAGGATTGTCAGTTTCTGGACCATCTGACCGTCGAGCAGAATGTGGGCCTTCCACTGACCACGACTGGCCGACAGTTGACCGAAAGCGACCTGACAGATCTTCTGGGCTGGGTCGGGCTGGGTGAACACGCCAAAGCCCTGCCACCAACCCTGTCGGGCGGGGAACGCCAGCGCGCTTCTCTGGCGCGCGCGGTCATTGTGGCGCCAACGCTTTTGCTGGCAGATGAACCTACGGGAAATCTGGACTGGGAAATGTCGCAGCGCTTGCTGATGCTGATGGTCGAATTGAACCGAATGGGAACGGCAATCCTGATCGCAACGCATGACATGAACCTGATCCGCTTTGCGAAGGCGCATGTCAATTCGCGTGTGTTGCGCTTCTCCGGACGCAAGTTGCAGATCGCAGGGGCAGAATTGTGAGCGCGCGCACGATATCCGATCTGGTAGTGCCGGGGTCCGGGCAAAGCAACTGGCTGATCACCCTCAGCGCTGCCGCTATGGGCTTTCTGGCCGTGTTTGCGCTTGCACTTTCGGTCACTTCCGCAAATCTCGCGCGCGGTTGGTCTGCGTCGCTGGCACAAACCGCGACTGTGCGGATATCAGCCGCCGCAGATGAGGTGGAGGCGCAAACCGCCATCGTGCTGGATGTCTTGCGCACCACACCCGGCATCGCCGAGGCGCGCGTCATGGTGGCCGAAGATCAGGCCGCGCTTCTGGAGGCATGGCTTGGTCCCGACCTGCCGCTGGATGCGCTGCCACTGCCCCGCCTGATCGAGTTGCGCGAAACGCAAGAGGGGCCAGACCGTCAAGGCCTGCGCTTGCGGCTGAGCGCCGAGGCACCGGGCGCGGTATACGACGATCACACCCGCTGGCGCCGACCTCTGGTGCAGGCCGCGGCACGAATGCGGGTGTTTTCTGTGTTTTCACTGGTCTTGATCGGCGCGGTGATGTCCGCGATTATCGCGCTTGCGGCAAGTGCGAGCCTTGCCTCGAACGGGCAGGTCATCAAGGTTCTGCGTTTGGTTGGTGCCAAGGACCGCTTCATCGCACAGGCCTTTGTGCGGCGTATTTCGCGCCGTGCGGCGCTGGGCGCATCTGCGGGCACTCTGGCAGCATGTCTTGCGCTTTTGACCATGCCAGAGCTGGAGGGCACAGCCCATCTTCTGGCTGGAATAGGGTTCCAAGGCGCGGGTTGGTTGCTGCCGCTTGTCATTCCCGTATTGACCACGGCCCTTGCCTGGGTCGCCAGCATGGCGACTGCATTTCACGTTCTGAGGGGGGTTACCTGATGCGTCACGCTGTGCAGTGGGTGCGGTCCGTCGTATTTATCGGGCAGATGTATGTCGCCATGCTGGTTCTGGCCGTAGTGTTTTTGCCCTATGCCATCCTGCGCCGCGAAGGGGCGTTACGGGCGATGCATGTTTATTGCCGTTATGTGCGCTGGTCTGCCGCCGTGATCGCAGGGCTGCGCTCGGAAATTCGCGGAGAGGTGCCGGATGGCGCGGTTCTGGTTGCAGCCAAGCACCAGTCCTTTCTCGACATTATCATGATCTTCGGGGCACTCCCGCGCCCGCGTTTCATCATGAAGAAGCAACTGGTCTATGCTCCGATTCTGGGCTGGTACGCCCTGCGCGTGGGCTGCGTGCCGGTTGATCGCGGCAAACGCGGGCAGGCCATCAAGCAGATGACCGCGCGGGTCAAGGCGGGCACGGAAGAGGCAGGCCAGTTGATAATTTATCCCCAAGGCACGCGCGTCGCCCCCGGTGTCAAGATGCCCTACAAGGTTGGAACCGCCGTATTATACGAGGAACTGGCGCAAGATTGCGTGCCTGTCGCCACCAATGTCGGCATGTTCTGGCCCCGCCACAGCCTGTTTCGCAAACCCGGTCTGGCGGTGGTCGAGTTTTTGCCACCTATTCCCGCAGGGCAGCCGATGCGGACCTTCCTGACCCAGTTGGAACAGCAGGTCGAAGAGTCATCCGACAAGCTGGCAGATGAAGCACGCGAACACCTGCGCCAACAAGCAGAAATGTGATATTGACGCCGGGGCACCGGACAAGCAAAGCGACAAGAGGGGCTACAATGGCAACCGCGAAGATCGAAATTCTCAATGGCCCGAACCTGAACCTACTGGGTCAGCGCGAGCCAGAGATTTATGGCTATGAGACCTTGGATGATGTCGCAAACGCCTGCGCCCGGCTTGGACAGGAACTCGGGATGCAGGTCAGGTGCAGGCAATCCAATCATGAGGGTGCGCTGATTGATATGATCCATGAAGCGCGGGGCTCAGCGCAAGGGATCATCATCAATCCGGCAGCCTATACGCATACGTCAGTTGCCATTCTGGATGCGCTCAGCTCATTCGAGGGGCCGGTGATCGAGGTGCACATCTCCAATATCCATAAACGCGAGGCGTTTCGCCATCATTCCTATGTCAGCACCCGCGCTGATGCGCTGATTGCGGGTTGTGGCACACAGGGATATTTGCTGGCGCTACAGCACATCGCCCGCTTGCTGGGGTGAGGTGCGCGACCTGATTGAGAAAAAGTAATCGGGGCTGCATGTCAGCCCCTGTCCAGAAAGCCTTGCGCGGATGAGCGAGTGACTGGTTTGAGCCCCGCAGTGACATTCAGGCACACCGCAGCATGGAAGCTCCCGTTGTAGGTGCGGCATCATATTCGGCCCAAAGCGGTAAGACGGTCGCGAAGCACTGCGAAAAGGGCATGAAGGTCCTCGTCCACTACACGAAATGGACCGACGCCGCGGGCAATGACCGCTACGGCTGCGAGATCATCGCCGAGCAGGTCGATTTCCTCAGCCGCCCGAAGTCGGCCGAGAGTGAAAACCGTGAACTGGTCGACCGCGACGACGAGATTCCGTTCTGAAAAGAACGGGATATCCCCCCCGAACCCGGCGGGGATACCCGCCGGGTTCGGGCTGTTCGTGGAAGCGGACACTCGCTGCAGTTGCAGCATATGCTGGCGTGACGGACGGCTTGTGGCAGAAAGCGGGGTTTGCAAAGTCACGCGTCTTGGGCGCGGTGCGCGACATGCCCAGCACAAAGCCGCCGGATGCCCCGTTGCGCAGCGTTCACTGAAGCGGTCATTCAGGTGCGCCGCAGCGAGGGGGCGGATCTTGCTGGGTGTTTGACGCGCTCCGGCGGCGCAAGCAGGCGCATTGCGACAATAAGTCTGCGTCTGAAGCAGAGGTCGTGGGGCTGTCAGCGCGGGTGCGTCGTCGTTCGGGTCGCGCGGGCGGGATTATTGCTTGAAAAATCGGGCGCGCCTTGTAAAATTTATATTAATTTTGCCAAAGTGTTTTCCGAGTTAGTGTTTTGATGATTTCTGTGTTTTCAAACAGCCTTCCAACCCTATGACAACCTCTCCCAACGGCGGGCGTCAAGCCTGCCTTGGGGCTGGTTGCGGGTGGGGGTGTTGCAATCCGGTCGCAGGATCGCGGCGCAGGTTTGCGCCGATGGGCAGCCAGCATGACCACCTCGAGAAACCGTAACACCAAGCCGCGCGCGACGCGCGGCGCTGCACTGCCGAAGGATACCGCATGACCACCCTTCAGAAGGTTCGCGATGAGTTCTTAATCAATACCACGACGCGCGGCAGCCAAACAGATCCAGCTATAACCCCCCTAGGGGATGAAAAAGTACTTGTAGTCTGGAACGATCTTTATTCCGCTGGTGGTGGATGGGCGGGTAGCAACCTGAAAGGCACAATCTATGACTATAACGGCACGCGTATAGGTGAAGAGATTTTGCTTGCTGGAACATCTGAGACATTCATTGGAAACTATGATGTCACAATCTTGGCTGATGGAAGTGTAAGCATTTCCTGGATTGAGTGGAATGGTGCACCCTTCGTGGCAGATTGGCAAAGCGCACAGGCGAGACAAAAATTATTCTCTAAAGATCTTCAGGAAATAGATCAGAGTGATCTCTATATTTCATTGGCAAGTTCAAGTTTTTTAGAAAATAGAATTTTATCAAATGCAGATATAGTTTGCCTAGAGAATGGAGACGTCATAGTAGTCGCTAACCAACTTGATTTATTTGATGGACGATGGCAACATGATTTATTTTTCAAACGTATCCAGCCAAATGGGCTTGTTGAAACCGATTGGACGCGTCTAAGTAGCGCTGATTACTGGCACACGCTTGGACAAGTAGATATAGTTGACCTTGGCAATGGGGATTTCGCAGTAAGTTGGACTGGGTGGAGCACTTACGGTGCAAGCATGTCGGATGATTATCATATATTTTCCGCTGTTGTAAATTCAGATAACAGCTTCGACTTACCACCAACGAAATTGGGCATTAATGGTCATCCGGTGGATTCGAAACTGGTTCCACTTGAAGACGGTAAATATATGGTCATCTGGCGTGATGGAGGTGTGGGATGGGATATTTTTGGTCAGATAGTTGACCCCGCAAACGGAATACTTTCGAGCGTGTTTCGTGTAAACGATACAGTCGATGGCGATCAGTATTCCCATGGTTTCGCCCAAAATGAGGCAGGTACAGGTGAGTTTATTGTTTTTTGGCATACAACAAGCGATCAGGTTTTTGGATCAACTTTCACTTGGAATCCACAAAGGGAGAACGCTATAGGTCAAAAATTTGATGCTTATGGCGGGAAGACTGGTGAAGAATTCTATTTCAACGATCTAGAAGCGAGCGATTGATGGTATGATCCAGTATACTTTACCGAGGTGATAATTTGGGATGGTCCGGTTTT
>SLAT01000003.1 GCA_007126715.1 Roseinatronobacter sp. | reverse complement strand
CGACATATCGGCCTGAATATAGCTGACTTTCGCGCCAGTCTCGGTTGCAAGTTTTGCGGCAAGCGCATGATCCTCCGCGTCATCACTGAAGGAATTGATCACCACCTGCGCGCCCGCGCGCGCCAATTCCCGCGCGATTCCCAATCCGATTCCCGAATTGGACCCGGTCACCACGGCGCGTTTTCCTGCAAGCTGCATCGCTCTGCTCCTTTTGCGTCAAACCATTTGCTTCACCATAATGGTTAGAACGCCAAGGGCCAGCCTCAAGCGGCAAGCTCGGCACATCTCGCAGCATCGCCGCGCAAAAAAAACGCCCGCACAAGGCGGGCGTCAGTTATTGAGGCAGGTTTCATACAGGCAAGAAACCTATCGAGCAGTGACCTATATATAGCCATTCTACCTTAGCCTTCCAAGCTAAAAGTTTGATAACTTTGGCAACGCACTGTAGCTTGACTGGAAACCAGACCCCATGAAAGCCCCGGAGCCGCCAGAATGAAACCACAATTGCGCCAGTTCGTCACTGCGATTGTCTTTGTTGCGCCCTCAATACTGGTAGCGCAACATAGCTTCGCAGAGCCGCAGCATGGCATAGCTATGTATGGCGATCCCGCACTACCACCAGATTTTGAGCATCTGCCCCATGTGAACCCGGACGCACCGCGCGGCGGGCGAATCGTTCAAGGCGAGGTCGGAAGCTTCGATTCCCTCAATCCGAATATTTTACGCGGACGTGCGCCGTGGCAGTTGCAATATCTTGCTTATGAAAGCCTGATGGGCCGCAACTGGGACGAACCGTTCACCCTTTACGGTTTGCTGGCCGAATCAGTCGAGACGGATGAGGACCGATCCTGGGTGGAATTCACCCTGCGACCAGAGGCACGCTTCTCCGATGGCAGCCCCCTCACGGTCGAAGATGTGCTGTGGTCCTATGAAACTCTGGGCACAATCGGCCATCCGCGCTTCCACGGCACATGGACCCGCATAGAACGCGCCGAAGCCGTGGGAGAGCGCACGATCCGCTTCACCTTCACCGAACCAGACCGCGAATTGCCGCTAATTATGGGCCTGCGTCCGATCTTGCAAAAGGCGCAATGGGAAAACCTGGATTTCGCGGAATCCGGCACCTCTGTCATTCCGATCACCACGGCCCCCTATGTCATCGACCGGTTCGAGGCGGGGCGCTATGTCTATTTGAGGCGCAATCCGGATTATTGGGGCAATGACCTGCCTTTCATGCGCGGTCAGGCCAATCTCGACGAGATCAGGATGGAATTTTTCGGCGATGGCACCGCCATGTTCGAGGCATTCACCTCTGGCCTGCTGAACACGATGCGCGAAACCAACGCGAATGCATGGAATACGCGCTACAATTTCCCGGCGGTGCAGGCTGGCGAGATTGTGAAATCAGAAATCCCGCATCAACGCCCTTCAGGCATTGCGGGATTCGTGATGAACACACGCAACCCGCTTTTCTCGGACTGGCGCGTGCGCGATGCGATGATCCATGCCTTCAACTTCGAATATGCCAATCAGGTCATCAATGCCGGCGAAGACCCGCGCATCACCTCCTATTTCTCGAATTCGGTGCTTGGAATGCAGGACGGCCCGGCCGAGGGGCGCGTGGCTGAATTTCTGGAACCTTTCGCAGACCAGCTTTACCCCGGTGCACTGGAGGGTTATCGCCTGCCCAGTTCTGACGGCAGCGTTGCCAATCGCGCCAATATGCGCGCCGCCACCAACCTTCTGACCGAGGCCGGATGGGAACCCGACAATGCAGGTGTCTTGCGCAACTCTGCGGGACAGCCGTTTCGCTTCTCGATCCTGTTGCGGCAAGGCTCGACGGAAGTGGCCTCGATCACCGACATCTACATAGAGGCGCTGAAACGGCTGGGCATGGAAGTCACCGTGTCGCAGATAGATTCGGCGCAATATACTGAACGGACGAATAATTTCGACTTCGACATGGCCTATTACGTACGCGGCCTCTCGCTCAGCCCTGGTGCCGAACAACGGCTCTATTGGGGGTCCGAGGTGGCCAATGTTCCCGGCGCGCGCAACTGGATGGGGGTCGAAAGCCCCGCGATAGACACCTTGATCGAACGTCTGTTGAATTCGCAGGAAGAGGAAGACTTCATCGCCAGCGCCCGCGCGCTGGACAGGGTTCTGACCACGGGGCGGTATGTTGTGCCGTTCTGGTTCAATGACCGCGCCCGCATCGCACATGCGGCAGAGTTGCAATACCCCGACCGCCTGCCCGTCTATGGCGACTGGATCGGTTTTCAGCCAGATGTCTGGTGGTGGCAGGAATAACCTGCCACCCCTTACAACCGCTGGATGCGCGACACATCGTCGTATATGAATTTGATAATACCTCTGTCACTTTGCACCCGACCGGCCTTGTCCGGCAGTTAAAGGAGACAGACATTATGACCCATATGATCCGCACAACCGCCATTGCCGCCCTGCTGGGCGCGGGCCTTGGCGCGCCCGCACTCGCCGATTCCGCTGAAAAGCTGGTAACAGTGGTGACCTCGGAAAACCCGCAGACACAGTTGATGGCAATGGTGCTGACCGCGCAAGCGGTCGAACAAGGCACCGAAACGCGTATTTTGTTATGTGGTCCCGGTGGCGATCTGGCCCTTATTGACGCGCCGGAAACGGCCACTGCCCCACAACCGCCCCGCGATGCAAGCCCGCAAGGCATGTTGCAAATGCTGATGGCAAATGGTGTCACCGTCGAGGTCTGCGCAATCTACCTGCCCGGCATGGGCGCCGAGGCTGATGTCCTGATCGAAGGCGTCGGTGTGGCCCAGCCCCCTGCAATGGCAGGCGCGATGCTGGAGGCAGACGCGCGCGTCTGGTCGTTCTGACCCACCCCGCATCTCAACGCGCCCCCGGCATCACCGGGGGCGCGCCTCTATCTCAGGTTTCTTGCTGACGTGACGGGCAATCGCGCCGCACTTCGCGTGTGCGCAGCCCCGTTGCCACCAACATGCAGCGGTCGCGCGCCTCATAATAATAGCCGCGCGCATACCACATCACGGCGCGGTCAATATCACCATCGGCCAACAGCCATGCCCCGCGCAGATACCGGCCCGCATATCTCAGATTGGTTTCCGCATTCAGCAAGTCTTGCGGTGATCCCTGAAAGCCCATCTGCTGTGCGGTCTGCGGCAGAATCTGCATCAATCCCCAATACGGCCCGTTGCGCGCATGTGGGCGGTAATCGCTCTCGCGCTGGATCACGCGGTGCAACAAGGCTTCTGGAATATCATGCTTGGCAGCATATTGGCGCACCAGCGCGCGCATTTCCGGCGTTTCGCCCGGATAGAGGTTGCTTGGCGCGGGGGCCGCGCGCGACACATCTGCACCGGGTTTGCCACAGGCCGCAAGCCCAAGGCACAGCAGAACTAAACTCAGGGACCGGATCATCACTCAACTTGCCTCTCGATTCGCGGAAATGACACCAATCTCATCAAGAATGGCATCCATCGCATTGGTTTCAGGGGTATTTTCTGCTTTCAGCCGATCAAAGCGCACCCGCAGACGGGCTTTTTCATCGCCTCTGCAATCGTTCCAGGGACGGCCCTGCAAGGCCATTTCCAGCACATAATAGGAAATGAAATGCGGCTGCTGCCCGCTGCGCAGCAAGCGCGCATAGGCGGCATCTGTTCCCAGCGCGCGCAGCTGCTCTGCGGAATTGATACCGGCACGCGCGCAGGCTTGCTCCATCGCGGGGCCAAGATTTCGGATCGAGGAAATCGCATCAGGCATAGGGAAGCTATCTCGCGACACCCGCTGACGGGCTGACTAAAGAAGCTGCTAGCGCATGAAGCGCAACTTCGCCCAGAAGTTTTTAACTTATCTGCCGCGATAAAGGACCAATCGGCAAGAATCGGCCCATTCGCGGCGAATACTCAGATCAAGGCCCAATCCGTGAACGGCACCACACGCCGATCCGTTACATCCGCGCGCGGATGGGACGGACGGGTATCGGCACCCGATACAGGTGCCGGACGCGGGTGCTTGGAGACAACGCCCTGCATGGGCCGGAAAGATGGGGTGCTACGCATAACAATAGTCCTTGCTCTCAAATACCATACATACAGAAAACAAGGTAAACATGGCTAAAATCAGGTGGGATCAAGACCTTCTCACGCCGTCACGCCAACTCGCCCTCTGGCGTGATCCGGGTGCGGCCGCGCAGATACGGGTGCAGCGCTTCAGGCAGATCAACGCTGCCATCCGCGCGCTGGCCGTTCTCCAGCACAGCAATCAGACAGCGCCCCACCGCCACGCCAGAGCCATTGAGCGTATGGACAAATTCCGGCTTCGCACCATCCGCCGCACGGAACCGCGCATTCATTCGCCGCGCCTGAAAATCACCACAGACAGACACGCTGGAAATCTCGCGATACGTGCCCTGCCCCGGAACCCAGACCTCGATATCATGCGTCTTTTGCGCCCCGAACCCTATATCACCCGTGCATAAGACAACCGTGCGATATGGCAGGCCCAGACGCTCCAGCACAGTCTCGGCGCAGCGGGTCATGCGCTCATGCTCGGCAAGGCTGTCTTCAGGCCGGGTGATCGACACCATCTCGACCTTCTCGAACTGGTGCTGGCGCAACATCCCCGTTGTATCCTTGCCCGCACTGCCCGCCTCAGAGCGGAAACATAGCGTATGCGCGCAAAACCGCAGCGGCAGGGCGGTGCCGTCAAGAATTTCTCCGGCGGCGAAATTGGTCAATGTCACCTCCGATGTCGGGATCAGCCACCACCCATTGGTGGTGCGGTAGCTGTCCTCGGCAAATTTGGGCAACTGCCCGGTGCCATACATCGCCTCGTCACGCACCAGAACCGGGCTGTTCACCTCGCGCAACCCGTGATCCTCGACATGCAGATCAAGCATGAACTGTGCCAGCGCACGGTGAACACGCGCCACGGCCCCGCGCAGCACCACGAAGCGCGCGCCCGACAATTTGGCAGCCGTCGCAAAATCCATATCGCGCGCGACACCTGCAATCTCGAAATGCTCGACGGGCTGAAAATCAAACTCTCGCGGGCTGCCCCAGCGGCGCAACTCGACATTGTCGCCCTCATCCGCACCATCGGGCACCTCGGCCAAGGGCAGGTTCGGCAAGGTTTCCAGAATCGCCGTCAGTTTCGCATCACCCGCGCGCGCCTCTTCCTCCAGCGCCGCCATTTCGGCTTTCTTCTCGGCCACAAGGGCGCGCAGACGTTCAAATTCGGCCTCATCGCCGCGCGCTTTTGCCGCCCCAACCTGTTTGGAAGCCGCGTTTTGCGCCGCCTTTGCAGCTTCCGCTTGCGAAATCGCGGCCCGACGTGCCTGATCCAGCGCCAGAATCTCGGAGGATTGCGCGCCCATCCCGCGACGGGCCAAAGCGGCATCAAAAGCGGCAGGGTTTTCGCGAATCGCGCGGATATCGTGCATGGAACCTCTCGTCAGGCAAAGCAGGCAGGCCGCCCGCATCTCGAACGCCGCCCTTATGCCGTATTGCGGCAGCGCAAGAAAGAGGATCTTGCACATAAAGATGCCAAGCCATCATGACGCAGGGGCAGTGCACAGGAATGATTGACCCGGCCGCACCCGCAGCGTTAATATACCGCCAACCGATGCCAGACAGGAGCTGCCCTAATGGATGGCAACGCGCTCGCGGAAACTGCGGGCCACAAAACCCCGACGACATCGGGATTGTTTGACACACCCGTTTTCGCTGACCCGCAAACCCGCGCCTTGACCCATGTCGGCGTGATTGATGTCGGCTCCAACTCGGTGCGTTTGGTGGTGTTTGACGGTGCCGCCCGAAGCCCGGCCTATTTCTTCAATGAAAAGGTGCTTTGCGGGTTGGGCCGCGGGCTGGCGGAAACCGGCAAACTAAACCCCGAAGGACGCGTGCGCGCACTTGCTACGCTCAAGCGCTTCGCCCTTCTGGCGCGCGGCATGTCGCTGTCTAATCTGACAATGGTTGCCACCGCCGCCATGCGCGAGGCCGAGGACGGCCCCGAATTCTGCGCCCAGATCGAGCAGGAAACCGGCCTGCGCATGCGGGTCATTGATGGCCCGGAGGAGGCGCGGCTTTCCGCACAAGGCGTGCTGACAGGCTGGCCCGATGCCAAGGGCCTTGTCTGCGACATTGGTGGCAACAGCATGGAACTGGCCGTCATTGGTGACGGCAAGGTGCATCGCAATGTCAGTTCCGGCCTTGGCCCGTTTCGCTTGCAACAGATTGGCGGTGGCAAGAAGGGGCTGCGCGATCATATCGGCACAGTGCTGAAAGATCTGCGCGAACAGGTCGGCGACCACCATGATGCGTTGTATCTGGTCGGCGGGTCATGGCGCGCCATCGCGCGTATGGATATGGAACGGCGCGGCTATCCGCTAAAGGTTCTGCATGAATATGCGATGACCCCCAAGGCCATCCGCAAGACCATCGACTGGATCAACGAACAGGATCCGGCACGCCTGCGTGCCCTCACCGGAGTTTCAGCCGAACGCATGAGCCTTGTGCCGCTAGCCTGTCAGGTGCTGCGCCAGTTGGTGCATGTCTTTACGCCAAAGAATGTCTATATCTCCAGCTACGGCATCAGAGAGGGCATCTTGTATGACCAGATGCCCGAAGACCTGCGCCGCCGCGATCCGCTGATCGAAGCGTGCCACTTCATGGAGTTTTCCAGCTCGCGTATTCCCGGTTTCGGGCGCAAGCTGTATCACTTCCTATTGCCGCTCTACCGCAACCGCCCAGCCGAACGCCTGCGCCTGATCCGCGCCGCCTGTCTGTTGCATGACGTGAACTGGCGGGCCCATCCCGATTACCGCGCGGATGCCTGCTTTGACACCACCACCCGCGCCAATCTTGGGGGGCTGGACCATCAGGGTCGCGTCTATCTGGGCATAGCGTTGATGCACCGCTACAAGACCAACGGCATGCGCCCGCGCATCAAGGAAATTGCAGGGCTGATGTCGGACAAGGATCTGGCCGAGGCCAAGATGCTGGGCCGCGCGCTGCGCTTTGGGGCCATGTTCTCGATGGATGGGCCGGAAAACGCAGGCGAGTTGCGCTTTTATCCGAAAAAGGCGGTGCTGGAACTTGTGTTGGAACGTGACATGCAGGCGCTGTTTACTGAAGTGGCCGAACAACGTTTCTCGTCACTTGCGAATCAGATCGGCGCAGAGGCAAAAACCCGCGTGCGCCGCACTCACAATTCGAACGGGTCAGCCGCAGGCGCCTCGCCCTCTGCCGAATCCTGATCGGGGTCTGCATCCTCGGGCAAATCGGTGCCGTCACGACGCCGGATAAGAATATCGCCATTGGGCAGCATCTCGGGAGGGTGATATTGCGTCATGTCACGCAATTGCCCAAGAAAGCGCTGCAATTCCGGCTCCAGCGCTGTAAAACCGCGCTCCAACTCGCGCATCTGCGGCTCGACTTCGGTCATGAAGCCCCGCAACATCCGCTCGAACAGATCAAACAGCAGCGGCCCGCTTTCTTCCGTGGCAGGCGGGGGCACGCCCTCTTCATCCGCCTGCGCGGAGATCGCCAGAAAAGCACATAGGACAAGGGGCAATACAGTTGCTTTCATGCGCGCAGTATAGCCGTGCTGCGCCCTTGCCGCCAGCACACAGCCATCCCCCTCTCATAAACGTGTCAGGCCGCGCGCCCCTGCTGAATTTCTTCCCAAGCACGGTTCAGATCGCGCAGCCGGTGCTCGGCCAGTTTCACCGCCTCTTGCGGCACACCACGCGCCGCCAAGCGGTCTGGATGCGTCTCGCGCACAGCGTTACGATAGGCGCGCTGGATCACAGCGATCGGCGCATCGTGGCTGACTTCCAGAACGTCGTAAGGATCGGGCGGCACATCGCCCACAAACCGCGCGCGCAAGCAGCGAAAACAACGCTCGGTCAAACCGAAAATACGGGCAACTTCGCGCAAGAATGCCTCTTCTTGCGGATGAAAACCGTCATCCGCCATCGCGACCTCGAACAAACCTTCCATCAGGTCAACCAGCACCGGATCGCGCGGCGGAAACATCGCCGCAATCTTGCGCGCATAAAGGTCAAACCCGGCCACATCCTGCCGCGCCAGATTGAACACCCGCGCGGCATTCGCCTCATCCTCGGGGGCAATGGTGAAAATCCGGCGAAAGGCCGCAACCTCGCCGCGCGTCACCTGCCCATCGGCCTTGGCCAGCTTTGCCCCAAGGGCAATCACCGCAATGGTAAAGGCAACGGTCCGTTCCGGCGGGGTGCGCAACCTGTCGAATACAGCGCTCAGCGGCTCTCCGTTTCGGAGGGCGGTCAATGCGTCGGCGATGCGGGTCCAAATCGACATGGATAAAACCTAACAGGGTGAAATCAGAATTGCAGCAGTACAAATTACCGCATTCACAAGAATTTCTGCATCAGAACCAAATCACGAAACTGGTCAAACTTCCACCTGTCTTGCGACATGCCGTTAACAGGGCCACAGTCAGGCTTTTGATGAAAACGGATGCTGGTCGAATTGGTTCCCGTCACAGCAGCAACCTTAGTTGAATGACCAGCTTCCAGATCGCGGCAATGGGGCCAACCCCTCCAGCGTGGCATAGGCAGCAGCATCATAGTCCGCGCCACGGCGAAAAGCCAAAAAAGAGAGGGGCCGGAGCCCCTCTTTTTCAACCCTTTG
>SLAT01000041.1 GCA_007126715.1 Roseinatronobacter sp. | reverse complement strand
CGCGTTGCATCATCTGGTTGCCGAAGTACTCGACAATTCGATGGACGAGGCTGTGGCGGGACACGCCACGCGCATCGAGGTGGAGTTGCACGCAGATTATTCCATCACAATCCGCGACAATGGCCGGGGAATCCCGATTGACCCGCACCCCAAATTTCCCGGCAAATCCGCGCTGGAGGTGATCTTGTGCACGCTGCATGCGGGCGGCAAGTTCAGCGGCAAGGCCTATGAGACATCGGGCGGCTTGCACGGGGTGGGGGCCAGCGTGGTCAACGCACTGTCGGATCACCTGCGCGTCGAGGTTGCCCGCAACCGCGAGCTGTATATGCAGGAATTCTCGCGGGGCATTCCGCAAGGACCGGTTACCAAGGTTGGCCCCGCACCCAACCGGCGCGGCACGACCTTTACCTTCCATCCTGATGCCGAAATTTTTGGCGCGCTGAAATTCCGCCCTGCAAGATTGCTGAAAATGGCGCGGTCCAAGGCGTATCTCTTCTCGGGTGTCGAAATTCGCTGGAAATCGGCCATTGAGGATGGCGACACCCCGATGGAGGCCGTGTTCCACTTTCCCGGTGGTCTGGCCGATTACCTCAATGAGCAACTCAAGGGTAATGTCACCTATGCCGACAAACCCTTTGCCGGAAAGGTCAGCTTTCAGGAGAAGTTCAATCAACCCGGATCGGTTGAATGGGCGATCAACTGGACACCTGTGCGCGATGGGTTCGTGCAATCCTATTGTAACACTGTTCCCACACCCGAAGGCGGAACGCACGAGGCGGGCTTCTGGGCGGCGGTGCTGAAAGGCATCCGCGCTTACGGGGAATTGGCCAATAACAAGAAGGCAGCGCAGATCACCCGCGAAGACATGATCACGGGCGGCTGCGCGCTGGTATCGTGCTTTATCCGCGAACCTGAATTCGTGGGCCAGACCAAGGACCGGCTTGCCACGACCGAGGCCGCGCGTCTGGTCGAAGGCGCGGTGCGTGACCATTTCGACAACTGGCTGGCCGCCGACCCCAAGGCGGCGGGCGCGATTCTTGATTTTCTGGTGCTGCGCGCCGAAGAACGGCTGAAACGACGGCAGGAAAAGGAAACCAGCCGCAAGACCGCCACCAAGAAACTGCGCCTACCGGGCAAGCTGGTCGATTGTTCGGCCACCAACCGCGCAGGGACCGAGTTGTTCATTGTTGAGGGCGATTCAGCGGGCGGGTCCGCCAAGATGGCACGCGACCGCAAGACGCAAGCCTTGCTGCCCTTGCGCGGCAAGATTTTGAACGTGCTGGGCGCGGCCTCGGCCAAAATGGGCACCAATGCAGAAATCAGCGATCTGTGTCAGGCGATGGGGGTGGGGCTGGGTCCGAAATTCCGGCTGGATGACCTGCGCTATGACAAGATCATCATCATGACCGACGCGGATGTGGACGGCGCGCATATTGCAGCGCTCTTGATGACGTTTTTCTTCACCCAGATGCGCCCGATGATTGATGCAGGCCACCTCTATTTGGCTTGCCCGCCACTGTTTCGCCTGACGCAAGGGGCCAAGCGGGTCTATGCGCTGGATCAGGCCGAGAAAGACCGGCTGATGGCCGAGGGGTTCGGCGGCAAGGGCAAGGTCGATGTATCGCGCTTCAAGGGCTTGGGCGAGATGGACGCAAAAGACCTGAAGGAAACCACAATGAACCCTGCCTCGCGCCGGTTGATCCGGGTGTCGGTGGATGACGACCTGCCGGGCGAGACATCCGATCTGGTCGAGCGGTTGATGGGCAAGAAACCGGAATTGCGGTTTCAGTATATCAGCGAGAATGCGCGGTTTGTGGAGGAGTTGGATGTTTGAGGATAGCTCAATGCGATTTTTGAAAGTGATCGGATTGCTTTGGCTTATGTCAGCTCCTGCACATGCACAAGTTGATGTTACAAAGAGGGCGACCGTATTTCCGGGACCATATCCAGCTGAAATCCTGAGGGTGATTGATGGGGATACGGTCGCTGTAAGTGTCGCTTTATGGCCGGGACTTCGAGCCGAATATTCTGTGAGGATACGTGGGATCGACGCACCAGAAATTTTCCGCCCAGATTGCGAAGACGAGCGGGAGTGGGGGCTTGAAGCGAAAGCACAAGTCGAGCGACTTTACCCAGAAGGCCGTGAAGTCGAAATTCGGAATGTAAGTTATGATGCGTTTTCAGGTCGAGTCGTAGCGGATGTTTTTCGTTGGCGTTCGGATAGATGGCTTTCTCTAGCTAACGAATTAATTGAACGTAATCTGGCCGTAGAGTGGGTGCCTGGGCAGGCCAATGTACCGTGGTGCCTTCTCGCTGCTACGCGTTAGAAGGTATTTACTATAGGGCCTTCATAAAAACTGAATATATGTCCAGAAAATGCTTTGAATCTTGGGCGTCCGGCTTGCCGTTCAAGCATCAAGCTGCAAGCACGTATCCGGCGGGATGCGAGTGCCCCGTGTATTATGAACCATTTGCATAATTTCCTGTCCCGCGTTTCTGCTGGCCTACCTTTCTGAAGCCCATACCTTGCCGCCCGACGCAAGCGTTCGGCCCAGCACGAGGCTTGCGGTTCAGGCTTCTATACCCTGCGAATGCGTGGCTGCGCCGAGAGAGAGTGACCAAAGCGGAGACTGGTGTGCGGAAGCTGGAAAACGAGGCTTGGACCATAAACATGTATTAAATTTGCAGATATTCTTTTAACTTTTCCAAAACTGGCCTAGTTTTGAAGCGCTGAAATCGCAAGAAAAGGGGTCGTTATGCTGTTGCGCGTGGTTTTGTTCTGGCTTGCCTGTACCTTACCCGCATTGGCACAACCCTTCTCACCGGATACAAATGCAGCGTCAGATCGTGATGTCGCGGCGCAGTTGGCAGACATCTTGCGCGATGATGCGGCGCGAGATGCGCTGATCCGTCAACTCGAAGCTGCGGCGGAAGGAAGCGGGCTTGCATCGCAGCAGGCCGCGCCCGCCGAAGCGCCACCAGAAATGTCCTTCGCGCGCCAGATTGCGGAACAGACGCGGGATATCGCCGAGAACACCACCAATATAGCCTTGGGTTTGCTGGGGAATATCAGCGACCTTGCGGGCGTGTTTACAGGCGAAAGCCAGGTGAACTGGACCGAGTTGACCGATGCAGTCATGGCGCTGGCTTTGGTCATGGCGGTGACGATCGGGCTGTTTTTTGCGCTGCGCAGTGTTGGGCAATGGATTTTCCGCGCCATGTCGCGGCGCACAGGGGGCGGGTGGTTCATCTCTGCGCTCTGGCTGGTGGGCTCCAGTCTGATTGATGCGCTTATCATCCTGTTGGCATGGGGCGGGGGCTATGGCTTTGCGCTGTTCATGGGCGATGCGGGCAGCATGGATTTCCGCCAAAGCCTGTTTCTGAATGCCTTTCTGCTGGTAGAAATGACCAAGGTCGTTTTGCGCGGCATTCTATCGCCGCGCTATGCGCAACTGCGCTTTGCCCCCATGACTGACGAGACGGCTGCTTACTGGTATTTCTGGGCGTCGCGCCTGATCAGCCTGTTGGGATATGGCGCGCTTTTGGTCGTGCCCATCATCAATGCGACTGTGTCCTTCGCGGTGGGGCGCAGTGTGTTGATCTTGCTGGTCATGACGGCGCTGGTGATTGCCTTGCTGATCGTCTTGCAAAGCCGTGATGCCGTTGCGGCGGCGCTGCGCGCGCGGTATCGGCGCGACCCTTCCGACATGATCGGCCGGATCGAGGCTATGGTGGCCGGGGTCTGGCACTGGTTGGCGACCATCTATCTGCTGGCATTGTTCGTCATCTGGGTGACCCGGCCAACGGATGCGCTGCAATTCATGCTTATGGCGACGCTAAATTCGGTCATTGCCGTTGTCGTCGGCGTGGTGGTGATGGCCTTCATCTCGCGCGCGATCACAGGTGGCATGCGTGTGCCCGCAGATTTGCGCGCGAAATTGCCCCTGCTGGAAGATCGGCTGAACTCCTTTGTTCCCAGCATTTTACGGTTCGTGCGGATTCTGGTGGCGATTGCCGTGCTGATCTCAATCGCGCAAAGCTGGCAGTTCATGGATTTTCTGGGCTGGGCGGCATCCGAGGTGGGCCGCGATGTGGTCGGGCGTCTGGCCTCTGCTGCCTTTGTGGTGCTTGTTGCGATGGGCGTCTGGCTTGGCTTGTCGTCCTTCGTCGAATACCGCTTGAACCCGGCGGTTGGCACAGTTCCGACAGCACGAGAGCGCACACTTCTTGCATTGCTGCGCAATGCGCTGACCATCGCCCTGATTGTTATTGCCTCCATGCTGACGCTTGCCGAGTTGGGCGTGAATATCGCGCCTTTGCTGGCGGGTGCCGGGGTGTTGGGGCTTGCAATCGGGTTTGGTGCGCAAAAGCTGGTGCAAGACATCATCACGGGCGCGTTCATCCAGTTTGAAAATGCCATGAACGAGGGCGATGTGGTGACCGCAGGCGGGATGACCGGCGTGGTTGAAAAGCTGACGGTGCGGTCTGTCGGGCTGCGTGATGTCAGCGGAACCTACCATCTGATCCCGTTCAGCTCGGTCGATATGGTGTCCAACTTCATGAAGGGATTTGCCTTTCATGTGGCCGAGATCGGCGTGGCTTACCGCGAGGATATCTCAGAGGTGAAAGCGCTTATGCACCGCGCCTATGAAATTCTGGCGGAAGGTGATTTTGCAGATGCCATATTAGAGCCGCTGGATATTCAGGGCGTGGTGTCGCTTGGGGATTCAGCGGTTGTTGTGCGGGGCCGGATCAAGACACAGCCGGGCATGCAATGGGCGGTGGGGCGCGCCTATACCGAGATTGTCAAGCAAGTGCTGGATGAGGCCGGTGTTGAAATCCCGTTCCCGCATATGACCCTTTATATGGGGCAGGACAAGGATGGCAGTGCGCCGCCACTGAATTTGCACCATAGTCGCGCGCGCCCGCTGATCGACGCAACGCAGGATGCACCCTCAGAGCCAGACAAGGGCGCGGCCGGGAAATCAGAGCGCACCCAACAGGCCGTCGTCAAGGACACGGACCATTCCGACAAGCGCAGCGAGGTCGAGCGTCATCAGCCTGGCTCTGATGAGGCGGAACAGACCTGATCCGCCATAGTCGGGTCAGTCGCGCGCGTCGCGGTCCCAATCTTCGCGGCACGTGCCGCGCATGGTTCAATCCCCGTTGCCGGTCATAGGCCGTCAAGATCAAGAACAAGCGCGGCATGGTCGCTTGCGTGGGGGCGGTGCGCGCCGACATCGGGCAGGCGTGCCACATCTGTGCGGCGTGCGTCCCGGTCCAGCCCTGCGCGCAGGGCCTGCGGGGTCGCATCGGGCCAGCGACGCGCCAGCGCGGGAGAGGCGAGAAGCGCATCCGGGCGCGCATATTGCCCGTCTTGCGCATTGTAGAATGTCCAGCGGTCTTGCTGTGGCATCCGTTCCAGCAGGTCGACCGAGAATGGCGGCAGCAGCGGCGCAATTGCGGGGTCTTTGCCAACTGGCTCTACCGGCTCGTTAAGGTCGCCCAAGATCATCCACAGCGCGTCCCGGTTATGGTTCTGGTGTGCCTCGACCAGTTTGCGCACGGCAAGCGCCTCGATCCGCCGGATTGGCCATGCACGGGTGGTATCCGGCCACGGTGCTTTGAAATGGCAGTGAAACAGGTTCAGGTCACCAACCCTGAAGGTCAGACAGTCGCGGCGGAAGATGGGCATATCTGCGCGCATCCCCTCAGGTGGGGTCAGGCCAAGATCGTCCGGGGTGAGGGTTGCATGGCTGCGCAGCCCTTCGATCGGGCGACGGCTGAGCACTGCGAGATCACGGCCACCCCCATCATTGCCCGGCAGGCAGACGCGATGCGGATAGGCTGCCGCCCCGGCATGGCGCATCAGATGTTCATGGAAGAAATCCAGCGTTTCAAGATTGAACACTTCTTGCAGGCAGACAACATCCGCATCTGCCTGCGCAAGGATCGCGCTGGTCAGCCGCCGATCCGCAAGATCAAGCGCAGTGGCTTCTGCTGTGCTGTCCTGTGGCACATCGTAATCGCGCGCACCATCAAACCTTGCCCGACCCGCCTTACGGCGCAGGCGCAGGTTTTGCACGTTGAAAGTGGCGATGCGCATACTGTGTGATGCCTTTGCTTGCGACAGTCCGTCAAGAAGAAAGCATAGCTGTGTTCACGGTGGCGGGTTCGAGTGTTCGCCACCTGACAAAAGCTGCCTAATGACAGTTTCGAGGGTTTCGCGGACGGTAAATCTTAGCACGAAGCCGCGCATCGCCGTGCTGTGGGTGCGGCCCGGCGATGCGCGGCGGGCTGACGCCCTTGATTCCGCGCAACTAAAAGAACGTGAATGGTTGCAAAGCCTCGCAAAGCTGACTTGTGACACGCATGGTGGCCCTTTGTATCAGGTGCGGAATACCAGATATTTGGCAAGGGAAATGCCGCCGATTGGGCGCAATTGCGCCAGCGCTCAGCCCCGCGCGGCACCTGCCCCGCGCAGCATCTCTTGCGCCGACATGGCGCGTTTTCCTTCGCGCTGTACGTCCAGCACTTCGACCGCGCCGGTGCCGCAAGCTATTGTCAGCCCATCAATCAGTGTTCCGGGGCTGCCTTGCCCATCCACGGCGCGCGCGTTCAGTAGCTTCAAGCGTCCGAACGGGCTGTCGAACCAGACGCCGGGAAAGGGCGACAGGCCACGGATATGGCGGGCTACATCCTCGGCAGGGCGGGTCCAGTCGATGCGGGCCTCGGCCTTGTCGATTTTGGCGGCATAGGTGACCCCCTCCTCTGGCTGGGGCGTGGGGGTCAGGTCCGAAAGCTGCGCCAATGCACGGGCAATCAGCTTTGCCCCCATGTCCGACAGCCTGTCATGCAGGGTCTGGGCCGTGTCGAGCGGCGCAATCGGTGTTGTGTCGCGCAGCAGTACGGGGCCAGTGTCCAACCCCGCCTCCATCTGCATGATGCAGATGCCTGTCTCGGAATCGCCCGCCATGATCGCGCGTTGGATCGGGGCTGCGCCGCGCCAGCGCGGCAAAAGGCTGGCATGGATGTTCAGGCAGCCAAGGCGCGGCGCATCCAGCACCGCTTGCGGCAGGATCAGACCATAAGCGACCACGACGGCGATATCGGCATTCAAGGCGGCAAATTCGGCCTGCGCGGCAGGGTCTTTGAGGCTGGCGGGGTGGCGCACATCCAGTCCCAGTGCCTCGGCGCGCGCGTGCACAGGTGTCGGTCGGGGTTTCTTGCCCCGGCCAGCGGGGCGCGGGGGCTGGGTATAGATGCAGACCACCTCATGCTGGGCATGCACCGCCTCCAGCGCCGGGACGGAGAAATCGGGGGTGCCCATGAAGATAACGCGCATCCAGTCGTCCTTTCCTGCCGGGGCCTACCCTGCCTTGCGGGCGCGGCGCAGAAGCATGTCGCGCTTGAGCTTGCTGAGATGGTCAAAATACATCCGGCCATTCAGATGGTCGATCTGATGCTGCACGCTGGTCGCCCAGAGATGCACGAAATCACGTTGCTCGACCTCGCCCGCCTCATTCAGGAACTGCACGGTCACCGCGCGGGGCCGCTCGATCCGTGCCCGGACGCCGGGCAGGTTTGGGCTGCCCTCGTCATGGGCGCGCAGCTTGGCGCTGGCATGCAGGATTTCGGGGTTGGCCATGCGTATGACCTGCCCGCGTTCCTGCGATGCATCAACCACGGCGAGACGCAGCATGACACCAATCTGCGGGGCGGCAAGGCCGACACCCGGCATGGCCTCCATCGTGTCGATCATATCGGTCCAGATGGCGCGGATATCGTCGGTGATCTGGTCAACCGGGGCGGCGGCGCTGCGCAGCCGCTTGTCGGGCCACGGGATGCAGGGCAAAACGCTCACCCGCGCGCCATGTCGCGCTTGAGTTTTTGCATCTTGCGCGTGATCATGCTGCGTTTGATCGTGCCCAGATGGTCGATGAACAATTTGCCGTTCAGGTGGTCCAGCTCGTGCTGTGCACATGTGGCCCAAAGCCCGTCAAATTCTTCTTCATGGATTTTGCCGTCCAGCCCCATCCAACGCAGGGTCGCAAGTTTGGGGCGGGTCACTTCGGCATAGTGTTCCGGGATAGAAAGGCAGCCTTCCTCATAGGTGTTCACCTCTTGTGAGGTGGCGATGATCTCTGGGTTGATCAGAACCATCGGGCGGGGGGCCGCACCTTCTTCCTTGATACAATCCATCACGAATACGCGTTTGAGCACACCGACTTGCGGCGCGGCCAGCCCTACGCCCGGCGCGTCATACATGGTTTCCAGCATGTCCTCGGCCAGCTTGCCGATATCAGCGGTGACGCTTTCAACCGGGGCGCAAAGTTTCTTAAGGCGCGGGTCGGGGTGGATCAGGATCGGTCTAATGCTCATGATCGGCGATGTAAGCCAAGCCAGAGCGCCGTTCAATGGCTTTTGTGCTTGCACTGTGCGCAAGGGCGGGCCAGCTTCGGCCCAAACGGAGGACAGACATGAATTTCGACAAGATCATCGACCGGCGTGGCACCCATTCGACCAAATGGGACATGATGGAAAAGCTATACGGCGTTTCCCCCGATACCGGCATTTCGATGTGGGTGGCCGATATGGATTTCCATCCGCCGCAAGCGGTGCAGGATGCGCTGCAAAAGGTGTTGGACCACGGCGTTTATGGCTATTTCGGCGATGATTCCGCGTATCGTGCTGCAATCTGCTGGTG
>SLAT01000279.1 GCA_007126715.1 Roseinatronobacter sp. | reverse complement strand
TCCTGCTGGCTGATATCTTGCAGGAATCGGTTGGCACTATGTTTGCCGCTGCAATGGTGCCCGGTCTGACGCTGGCTGCTGTGTATATGATCGCCATCTTGGCCTATGCGTGGTGGAAACCCGGTTCCATGCCACCCATTCCGGTGGATGAACGCCGCGCGCTGTCGCGGGGGGCGTTGTTGCGCAAGGTGGTGCTGGTGGTTGGCCCGCCGGTCGGGCTGGTTGTGGCGGTTCTGGGCAGTATCATTGGCGGTATCGCCGCGCCGACCGAAGCGGCGTCCATGGGCGCTGTGGGCGCACTTTTGTTCGTGGCGCTGTCCGGGCGGCTGACGTTGAACATGCTGTATCAGGTCGCGCGTTCGACGTTGCTGATCTCGGCGATGGTATTCTTCATCCTGATCTGCGCGCAGGTGTTCGGACTGGCCTTTCGTGGTCTTGGCGGCGAGCATCTGGTCGGGCGGATGTTCGAGATGATCCCCGGCGGTGTGACAGGCGCGCTTCTGTTTCTGATGCTTCTGATCTTCATACTGGGCTTCTTTCTGGAATGGATCGAGATCACCTATATCGCGCTGCCCCTGTTTCTGCCGTTCTTCATACAAGCCGGGGTCGACCCGGTGTGGTTGGGCATTCTGATCTGCCTGAACCTGCAAACCAGTTTCCTGACCCCGCCTTTCGGATGGTCGCTGTTCTTTCTGAAAGGGGTGGCACCTGTCGGGGTCAGCACAATGGATATCTACAAGGGCGCAATCCCGTTTATTGGCTTGCAATTCCTTGCACTTGCCCTTGTCTTTCTGATGCCGGGTCTGGCAACCTGGCTTCCTGCTGCAATAGGATGGTGACATGCTCAGTTCTGCTTATGGATTTAAAGGCGGCGTTTCGGCCCCGCACCGTGCCGCGGCCCTTGCCGGACGCGACATTCTGAATGCGGGAGGCAGCGCGGTTGAAGCTATGGTCGCCGCCGCCGCGACCATAGCGGTCGCGTATCCGCATATGAACGGGATCGGCGGTGATGGCTTCTGGATCATTCACCGTCCGGGCCAGGCGCCTGTCGCCGTATCAGGATGTGGGCGCGCGGCAGCATTGGCCAGTGTTGACTGGTATGCGGCGCAAGGGGTGCATGACAGCTTGGTGCCGCGTGGGCCATTGGCCGCGCTGACGGTTCCGGGCACAATTGCGGGCTGGCAATCGGCCCTTCAGCTTTGCCCGCGCGGCAACCGATTGCCATTGTCCGATCTGCTGGCCCCCGCGATAGCACTGGCGCAAGATGGCGTGGCCGTTACCGAAAATCAGGCGCGCACCACCACTGAAAAGCTGGACGGGCTAAAAGATGTGCCCGGCTTTGCCAAGGCGTTCATGCATGAAGGTGCCGCGCCGAAAGCAGGCCATAGGTTACAACAGCCGGCATTGGGCCAGACCCTTGCGCATCTGGCCAAACATGGGTTGGCGGATTATTATCAGGGCGATATCGCCCATACGCATGCAGAGTTTCTGGAAGCTGCCGGAAGCCCGCTACGCTTGCGCGATTTCACGGAATTTAGCGCAGAGGTGACTGCGCCGCTGACCACACAGCTTCGCGCGGGCCAGCTTTGGAACATGATCCCGCCGACGCAAGGCGTGGCATCGCTGATGATCCTTGGGCTGTTCGACCGCCTGAAGGTGACCGAGCCGGAAAGTTTCGCGCATCTGCATGGTCTGATCGAGGCGACAAAACTGGCCTTCATCCGGCGCAATGCCGAATTGGGCGACCCCGATCATATGGCCACCAACGCGCAAGACTGGCTGGAGGCCGGGGTGCTGGATGATCTGGCCCGCCAGATCGACCCCGCACATGCGCGCCCCTGGCCCGAAATCGCCAAGCCGGGCGACACGATCTGGATGGGGGCCGCAGATAGTGACGGCTGCGTTGTCAGCTTTATCCAGTCCGTTTTCTGGGAATTCGGCTCCGGGCTTGTCTGCGACAAGACTGGTGTGTTTTTTCAGAATCGCGGCGCCGGATTCTCTTTGTCACCCGGCCCCAACCAGTTGCACCCGCGCGCGCGTCCGTTTCACACGCTCAACCCCGCTTTGGCAAAGCTGAAAGACGGGCGCGTGCTTGCCTATGGCACAATGGGCGGCGAAGGCCAGCCGCAGACACAGGCCGCAGTGTTCAGCCGCTACGCCATGTTCGGGCAGGATTTGCAGCAGGCTGTCACGGCGCCGCGCTGGCTGCTGGGCAAGACTTGGGGCGATGCCACCACCAGCCTGAAGCTTGAAGACCGCTTTGACCCGGCACTGGTTGAGGCGCTGAAAGCGGCAGGGCATGATATCGAGATGATCCCAGACTATAGCGACTTGGCAGGCCATGCGGGCGGTGTTGCCTATTGGCCTGATGGCGTGATCGAGGTCGCGTCAGATCCGCGCGCAGATGGGGCGGCACTGGGTTTCTAGCCAAGACGGGTCGGAATTTCCCGGAAGTCGCCCACTTGCGGGGGAGGGTGTGAAGGCGGTTAACCTGTGGGCTGGCGGATTGCCCATGTGCCATAGCCCGGATGTATCCGACGCGCCTTTGTGGTGGTCTGGCGCCTTGCATCCGTCAGGAGGCTTTGGTCCGCAATCGGCTAGTTTGATTGCGCGCAGGCAAATGCAATAACATGGCCTTTGCCGCACTGGTCAGGTGACGGCGCAGCGCTTTGTCTGCCGCCGTGCCGTTGCGTTGCATCACGGCCTCGACGATTCGTGCGTGTTCGGCATGTGACCGACCGATCCGCTTTTGGTCTGCCAATTGACGCCGCCGGAACGGGGCGAGTTTCAGGCGCACGGATTCTGCCATGACCTGAAATTCACTGTTGCGCGCGCCCCGATAGATCAATTGATGAAATTCGGTATTGGCCTGTTCATATCCCAGCGCATCCTGCGCATTCATGATATGCGTCATGGCGTCATGCAGTGCCTCAAGGCGTGCGCGTTCTTCCATGCCCATGCGCTCGGCGGCAAAGCGCCCGCACAGTGCTTCTATCTCGCCCATGGCCTCGAATAATTCGCTGATCCGCTCGCGCGTAATCTCGCTGACGACTGTTCCTCGATAGGGCATTCGGGTCGCCAGAGAGCGAGAGACAAGCACCTGCAATGCCTCTCTCACCGGAGTGCGCGAGACCTTGTAGCGCTCTGCAATGGCGGTTTCGTCAAGTCGGGTGCCTGCAGGCAACTCGCCCGCGATGATCGCTGCCTCCAGCTTCATCGCAATCGTCTGGCCCAAAATATCGCGCTGTCTGTCCGACAAGACCTGCTCCAACCTCTATGCCACCAATTCGATAACGCCGCCGCTCAGGCAGACCACATATCAATGTATTATCTTGGCATTGCATTGTTTTCCAACGGCTCTTTTCTGATGGGCGGAGCGCAAGATAAAGGTCAAGCCGATTCACATCGCAGGACCGCATTTTCTGAGCGTATCGTGATATGGATGCGGTGACATTGCCCAAACAACAGGCCACAGCGCGCAGGATGTCTATTTGAGCAAGTCCTTTTGTCGCTGGATGGCATCTTCCACATCTTCGCACACCTCTATTTCTCCGTTGTGCAAAACAAGACCGGCATCGCAAAAAATCGGATATCATTCATGTTAGGGCTGACCATTATCGCGCTTGATTCGGCCATTCGGGCGCGAAAAACTTCATGGCTCTTTTGACTGAACCTCTGATCCCCCGTCGCTGTCGCTTCGTCGATCAGATAGGTGTCGAACCTGATCCACATGGAAATTCCAAAGGCGAGGCGCGATTTCAACCCAGAAGAATAGGATCGAAGCGGCATGTGGAAATGCCTGCCGATTTCTGCAAAATCTTCGACAAAATCCGTAAGTCCAGCACTGTCTACGCCCTATATCCGCGCCACGAACCGCGTATTTTGCACGCCGGTCATATCGCCATGAAAACTGCGTGCGTAGCCAATCGTGAATGAGATGGAGCCGTCACTGGTAACCTGTCCGGTATCAGAGTGCATCGTTCCGGCTGCCATACCGAGAAGTATGGATTTTCTTGCCCCGTTACTCTCCAGAGACGCGAGCGACCTGCCGCTTGTTAAAGCCTGATTCAAATGCCGGAAAAGCGGGTGCAGACGCGGGCTTGCCTGAAGGGAGAAGGCAGCGTCAAAAAGCCCTGATCGCCGCAACGCACGCAGATATGCGCGATACCGAGGGGCGGGATGAAGAAACCGCGCTACGGTTCGGAGCTTTCGCAAAATCAGGCCAAGGGTGTGACGGGGGGCAAGGGTGAGTTCTCTTTCCGACTAACGCTCCAAAGCAGCAACCAGCCGCGACAGGCAACCCATCAAAAGCTGTTGCGCGCGGTCATAGGTTGCGCTTTCGACGTAGCATCGAAATTCCGGTGCATTCCCCGAGGGGCGGAAATGCACGACATCGCCGGTTTCAAAGGAAATGCGCAAGCCATCTGTCAGGTCGATGCCTTTTTCCTGTGTCAGATCAAGGTTCAGCGGCGCAAAAAACGATGTTCGTTGCATTGGGTCTGCGCGCATACTGGACAGGAACGCCGCCGAGATTGGCGGCGCGATATCCCTGATCCTGTCACTGGCCGTAAACCGTTTGGGCAATCTGGCAGTCAGGGCAGAAACGGTTAGGCCCTGCGCGCGCGCAGTGGACAAAGCGGCCAGCAAAGGCAACAGGCAGTCACGCGTCATCAATGGATCAATCGCGCCGACAGGGCCTTGTGCTGTGAACCCCAGCATGAACCCGCCATTTGCCTCATAGCCGACGATGCGTGCCATCGGGGCAGCGGTCAAGGCGGCCTCCATTGCGGCAATTACGAAGGGTGATCCGATGCGTGTCCGCTCGATCTGTTCGAAAAGGGCCATCTCTTCGACAAGCGTGTTCGATGAAACGGGTGTCACGACATGCGCCGCAGCAAGTGCCTGCGCGCTGAGTGGGCCAAGAACATCGCCCGGCACCAGTTGGCCCTTTTCATCAACCAGCATCGGTCGGTCGGCATCTCCATCGGTCGAGATGATGGCATCCAGCTTATGCATATGCACCCAGACCTTCATTTGTTCGCGCGTCGCAGGGTCCATGGCCTCGGTATCGACGGGAATGAAGGTGTTTGAACGCGCGAGCGGCACGGCTTTGCCCCCGACCGCGCGGACCACAGTGTTCAGCAGATCGCGAGCGACAGAACTGTGTTCGTAAATTCCAATGCGAAGCCCGTCCAAAGCGTGGGCGCCGAAACTTTTCACATACCGATCGATATAGCGCGCGCCACAGTCGGGATCATGGCGGAGCGTCCCGAACACAGCACTCCCTGTGTCAGAGGTGGATTTGTTTTTACGCAGTTGCGCAAGAATCGCGGCCTCATGGGATTTGGTGATCTCTCCATCCGGGGTGTAGAATTTAAGGCCATTGCGATCCGCTGGAATATGGCTTCCGGTGACCATAATCGCCGCTGCACCTGCCGAACTGGCGGCAAGTGCCAGCGCAGGTGTCGGCACTGCACCACATGATGCGACGTCGATGCCTGCCTCACGTAATGCGCCTTCGAGCACATCTGCGATATCGGGAGAAGAGGGCCGCAAATCCTGGCCGATATATACACCGGTGCCAATCGGGCAACAGGTGGCAAATGCAAGGGCGTAATCGCTGACGAGTTTTGGGGTCAGACTGGACACCGGGCCGCGCAGGCCACTGGTGCCAAATTGGGGGGGCATCGAAACATCCTGCATCATGGCGCATAACTGTATCAGCTTTTATGGCGTCTCTTACAAGGGGCAGGAACGCGGGCTGGTCTGGACGGCTCCGCCTTATGCGGCAGGCATGGCCGTGAAACACGCGTCCATTCCAGACCTGAGCGGGCGCAAGGCTGGTTCAAAGGTCACAGATTAGCACATTCGGGGTCTATCATACCGCGCCCCGGTGCAAAAGTTATCAGGCGTGCTGCGAAGATATTCGTCAAGAACTGGACATGGCAAAGCCCCGGTATACAGTCACTTGGATAGGATATGAAAGGAAAGCATGATCCATTCCCCCGGTTTGATCAGGTCTGTGATAACAGGTTTTGAGCAGTTTGTATCTGGCGGCGGGAACACACAGCTTTGGCAATCTGCAAGTTTGCAAGGGCCAAAGGTCGGTAATTGCCGCGCTAAGTCATCTGGTAAAAAGTCATCTTGGTTTGAGAAGTAAAATATGCTGGAAAAAAGGACGATTACACCCATCCTGCTCTGCGGCGGCTCGGGCACGCGGCTATGGCCTTTGTCGCGCAAGAGTTTTCCCAAGCAATTCGCTGAAATTCTTGGTGGCGAAAGCCTGTTTCAAGCCTCGGCGCGGCGCTTTACAGGTGAAGGGTTCGCCGATCCTCTGGTTGTGACCGGCAATGATTTCCGGTTCATCGTCACCGAACAGCTAGAGGCCTGCGGCATTGCGCCAAGTGGTATTCTGATCGAACCCGACGGGCGCAATACCGCCCCCGCTGCGCTGGCCGCAGCGCTGCATGTCGCGGCCAGTGACCCGGATGCGCTGATGTTGCTGGTCCCGTCAGATCATGCCATCGCCGACCCGGCGGCATTTCGTGACGCCGTTCTCACGGGTTGCTCTGCCGCCCTTGAAGGCAAGATCGTCACTTTTGGCATCACGCCCACACGCGCAGAGACGGGCTTTGGTTGGCTGGACGCCGGGGCAGAGACGACGCCGGGCGTGCATCGTCTGAACCGCTTCATCGAAAAACCCGATCCCGCCCTTGCCGAGGTCTTGTTCTCTGATCCAAGTAAAATGTGGAATTCCGGCGCATTTCTGGCCGCGGCCAGCAGCTTTATCAGCGCCTACCGCACACATGCCCCGGATATTCTGGAGAGCGTAGAGGCCGCGATGGCAAGCGTGCATTCCGATCTGGGCTTTACGCGGGTCGGGGCCGAGGCATGGGGCCGTGTGCGTGCGGAATCGATTGATTATGCGGTGATGGAAAAAGCCGCGAATGTCAGTGTCGTACGGTTTGGCGGGCACTGGAGCGATCTGGGAAGTTGGGAATCGGTCTGGCAAGAAAGCCCGCGCGATGCCGATGGCAATGCGACAAACCAGAACACCACAGCGTTGAATTGCGAAAACAGTCTGCTGCGGTCAGAGAATGACGAGATCGAGTTGGTTGGCATTGGCCTGAAGAACATGGTTGCCATAGCGATGCGTGACGCCGTGATGGTGGCGGACCTTTCCGAAAGCCAGAATGTGAAAACGGCTGTTGCCAGACTCAAGGATCGCGGTGCCAAACAGGCCGAGCAGTTGCGTGTCGACCACCGCCCCTGGGGCTGGTTCGAAACCCTGGTTCTGGCAGAGCGGTTTCAGGTCAAGCGTATCCATGTTCATCCCGGGGCTGCCTTGTCTTTGCAAAGCCATGTCAACCGTTCCGAGCACTGGATTGTCGTGGCTGGCACTGCGCGGATCACAGTCGACAAAGAGGTTCGGCTGCTGACCGAGAATGAATCGATCTACATTCCGGTAGGTGCTGTGCATCGGATGGAAAACCCCGGCAAGGTGCCGATGGTGCTGATCGAGGTGCAGACCGGCAGTTATCTGGGCGAGGATGACATTATCCGGTATGAAGACAGATATGCGCGTGGTCAGGGCGCAAAAGGATGAGGGCGGCGCAACAAGTTTTGTCGGTGACCGACCAGTTATCTTTGGTGAAGCGAGCAACCTGCCCAGCCAAATCATCCATCTTTTCCAGGCTTGTCGCCTGAAGATATGGTGCCCAGGAGAGGACTCGAACCTCCACGCCCTTACGAGCACTAGCACCTGAAGCTAGCGCGTCTACCAGTTCCGCCACCTGGGCAGGTTGCGTGGGCGCTCTCTACGGTGCTGGCTTGGCGGTGTCAACGGGGCGTGCAAGGGAAAATTGAATTCGGCTTGAAAAATCCGATCCGGCTTGTGGAAAGAGGCGCGCGCAGGTATTCAGGCAACGTTCAGGAATGCGGCGGAGTGCGCTCATGTCAAAGCTAGTTACCATCTATGGTGGTTCGGGATTTGTCGGACGATATATCGCGCGACGAATGGCGCAGGCTGGCTGGCGTGTGCGTGTGGCAGTGCGACGCCCGAACGAGGCTTTGCATGTAAAGCCGTATGGCGCTGTCGGACAGGTCGAGCCTGTGTTCTGCAATATTCGCGATGATGCCTCTGTCCGGGCGGTCATGCAGGGCGCGGATGCGGTGGTGAATTGCGTCGGCATTCTGGTCGAATCAGGCCGCAACAAATTTTCCGATGTTCAAGCCGAGGGGGCGGGGCGCATTGCCCGCATCGCGGCAGAACAGGGTGTCGAAAAGCTGGTGCATATATCTGCGATCGGCGCGGACGCGAAATCGCCTAGCCTGTATCAGCAAAGCAAGGCCAAAGGCGAAGCATTGGTCATGCAACATTTCGCAAATGCCGTTATTTTGCGCCCTTCGGTGATTTTCGGGCCGGAAGACCAGTTCTTCAACCGATTTGCTGCAATGGCGCGATTTTCCTTATTCCTTCCGCTGGTGGGGCCAAATACGCGGTTTCAGCCGGTCTATGTGGAAGATGTCGCTGCTGCGGCGGCCGAGGCGCTGACTGGATCTGTTGCCCCGGGTATCTACGAATTGGGCGGGCCGGATGTCGCCACCTTCCGCGAGTTGATGAAGATGATGCTGGCCGAGATCCGGCGCAAGGGTGTCACTCTGCCGATCCCGTTTCCAATCGCAAGCATCATGGGCGGCGCGCTGGAC
>SLAT01000302.1 GCA_007126715.1 Roseinatronobacter sp. | reverse complement strand
GGCCGCGCGCGTCTGGTTATCGACCAATCCGCTAGCGCGGTCGCGAAATCCGAGATTATTCTGCGCGCGCGCAAGGGCGAACCGATCGAACCGGGCTGGGCGCTCGATGCAGACGGCCAGCCGACCGAGGATGCCGAAGCCGCGCTTGCAGGTTCAATGCTGCCTGCGGGCGGGCAAAAAGGGTTCGGAATAGGGCTGATGGTCGAGATTTTTGCCGCCGCCCTGTCAGGCGGCAATCTGGGGCTGGAGGCCAGCCCCTTTTCCGGCCCCAAAGGCGGGCCACCCGGGACAGGGCAGTTTTTCATCGGCGTCGATCCGCTGGCGTTTTCCGCTGAAGGGTTCAACGCCGCGATATTGCGGCTGACGGATGCGATTACGCAACAGCCCGGCACACGGCTGCCCGGTGCGCGCCGTGCCGCCAATCGCAAACGTATCGAGAGTGAGGGCGTGCAGGTCGATGCCGCCCTGATGGACAGGATCAAGGCCGCCTGAGCGGCGAAAAGGAATGCTATGGAACTTGAAACGCGCAATTATATCGCTGGCGAATGGCATGGCGGGGCAGGCACGGTGGAAAACCGCAACCCGTCCGATCTGTCGGACGTGATCGGTCATTTTGCGCAGGCCGATGCCGATCAGCTTGCGACTGCGCTGGACACTGCGCACCGCGCACAAGTCGAATGGGGCGCAACTGGCCCACAGAAGCGCCATGATGTGCTGATGGCCATCGGCATCGAGATGATGGCGCGCGCCGAAGAGATCGGCACGTTGATCGCGCGCGAAGAGGGCAAGCCACTGGCCGAGGGCAAGGGCGAAGTCTATCGCGCTGGCCAGTTCTTCACCTATTTCGCCGCCGAGGCATTGCGCCAACTGGGCCAGACGGCGGATTCAGTACGTGACGGGATCGAGATTGACGTGCGGCGCGAACCTGTGGGCGTGGTTGCGATCATCAGCCCGTGGAATTTCCCCGTAGCCACCCCTGCGTGGAAAATCGCGCCCGCACTGGCCTTTGGCAATGCCGTGATCTGGAAACCCGCCAACCAGACCCCTGCCAGCGCCGTGGCACTGACCCAGATCATCGCGCGGCAAGACCTGCCAAGGGGGCTGTTCAATCTGGTCATGGGCGCAGGGCGCGAGATCGGGCAGGCTTTGGCGGAAAGTGCGCGCGTGGATGCGATCAGCTTCACCGGTTCAGTGCCTGTCGGGCGCGGGATTGCGGCGGCGGCGATTCCCAACATGACCAAACTCCAGATGGAAATGGGCTCCAAGAACCCGATGGTCATCATGGAGGATTGCGATCTTGATCTTGCCGTGGCCCATGCCACCAATGCGGCCTTTGGCGGGACTGGCCAGAAATGCACCGCCGCCAGCCGGTTGATCGTGCATGAGCGCATCCATGATGCTTTCGCAGAAAAGCTGGTTGCCGCCGCGCAGGCGTTGAAAGTCGGGCACGCGCTGGAAGCGCGCACACAGATCGGGCCTGTGGTCAGTGCCGAACAGCTTGCCGCCAATCTGGACTATATCAAGACCGGCAAGCGCGAAGGGGCTGAACTGCTTTGTGGCGGCACGCGGCTGGAGCGTGCGTCCGAGGGCTATTTCATGGCCCCTGCGGTCTTTGCGGGCACGCGCAATGACATGGTCATCAACCGCGAGGAAATGTTCGCCCCCATCACCTGCGTGATCAAGGCAGGCAGCTATGACGAGGCATTACACATCGCCAATGACACCGAATTCGGCCTGACCGCAGGCATCATGACCCGCGATCTTGCGCGCGCGACCCATTTCCGCCGACATGCGCGCGCGGGCTGTGTCATGGTCAACCTGCCGACGGCAGGTACGGATTATCATGTCCCCTTCGGCGGGCGCGGCGCGTCGAGCTACGGACCTCGCGAACAGGGGCGCTACGCGGAAGAATTCTATACCATTGTCAAAACAGCCTATATTCATTCAGGGGCACCCCAATGAGCCCCCGAATCGACGCGCTGCAATATGCCAACTGGTCAGAGAAAATCTTTCGCCAGATGCGCACGGGCGGGGTCGATGCAGTGCATGTCACCATCACCTATCACGAGAATTTCCGCGAGACGGTGTTGAATATCGAGGGCTGGAACCGCTGGTTCGAGCAATATCCAGACCTGATCTTTCAGGGCTTCACCGCGGATGACATTGACCTCGCCCGCCAGACCGGGCGCACCGCGATTTTCTTCGGGTCGCAAAACCCCTCCTGCATCGAGGATGATATCGGCCTTGTCGAAGTGTTGCACCGTCTGGGCCTGCGGTTCATGCAACTGACCTATAACAACCAGTCCCTGCTGGCCTCTGGCTGCTATGAGGCCGAGGATACCGGCCTGACCCGCATGGGCCGCGAGGTGGTCGCAGAAATGAACCGCGTCGGCATGGTCATCGACATGAGCCATTCGGGCGAACGTTCCACCCTCGACGCCATTTCCCAGTCTGCCCGCCCCATCGCCATCACCCATGCCAACCCCGCAAACTGGCACCCTGCCCTACGCAACAAATCCGACCGGGTGTTGCGCGCTTTGGCGGAAACGGGCGGGATGTTGGGGTTTTCGGTCTATCCGCACCACCTGCGCGATGGCGGCGATTGCCGTCTGGAAGATTTCTGCGCAATGGTCGCGCGCACAGCCGATCTGATCGGGGTCGATCATATCGGCATCGGCACGGATCTGTGTCAGGATCAGCCTGACAGCGTGGTGGACTGGATGCGCGCAGGCCGCTGGACCAAAGCGCGCGATTATGGCGAGGGCAGCGCTGAAAATCCCGGCTTCCCGCCCATGCCCGACTGGTTTCACGACAACCGTGATTTCGGGAAAATCGAGGAAGGCTTGCGCGCGGCCGGCTTCTCCGCACCGGATGTCGCTGCCATCATGGGCGGCAATTGGGCACGGTTTTTCTGCCAGAGCTTCGGCGCTTTGGAAAGCACGCAGCGAGAGGCCGCGCAATGACGTGCGAGGGCCTCAACCCCATGCCGCAGGCGCGCGCCTTCCGGCGCAAACCGGATGAGGTGATGCGCCTTGCCCGCATGGGTTGCAGTCACCCTACCCGCCTGTCCTTCCTGCGCCAACTCTTGCGGCGGATGCAGGCCGAAGGCTGGCGGTTTGATCGGCCTGTCTGGGAGATTGACGCAAAAGGCGTGGGCCGCGCGGTCTACCGCGCCATTGGTCCCGCGCGAAGCTACAGCCTTGTGGCCTTCGCCCATGACCTGCCGCCAGAGGCGCGCTCAGACCGGGTGATCGCCACGGCTTGGGATGCCACATTCGCGCTGTTTGACGGCACCCCAACCCCTGCCGATCTCGACCGGCTTGCCGCCAATGTGCCGCTGCAGGAAGCCGGGCGAATCTCCCCGCGCGAACTTAGCCTCAGCCGCGCCAACCGTTCGGTGCGGCTGTTTGATCATGTCGTGGAACGGCTGGCGACAGGGGCGCAGCCAGATGCCGCGATGCTGCTGGAAACCGGCTATCTGATGCGCACGACTGCCGTTTATGGCTCTGGCAAATTCGGCGCGGCGGATCGGGCAACGATTGCGCAGCGCCCGGAACTCAGCGCGCCATTTCAGGCCGAAATGCTCTCAGTCTGGTTGACGCGCGCCTTCACGGTCGATCTGGTCGAGCATCTGGCCCGCGCGCGCGGCGGCGATTTGGCCACACGCCTTGCGCCAGAACTGAAGCGCGGCCTGGGCGTGGGCAATTCCACGGGCCTTGGCATGGCCCCTTTCCTGATCCGCCATCCGGTTCTGTTGAACAACTGGATGCTGGCGCGCGAAGAGGCTTTGGCGCGGGTGCGCGCGCAAACCAGCGTCGGCCAAGCGGAACTGGCAGGGTTTCTGACCGCCTTGGACGAGGCACGCACAAATGCCGACCTCTGGACCAGCGCGCATGACATCCAGCGCGCCAAACTAGCCGATCTGAGGGGTAGCCTTGTGCGCCTTGTCGCCCATGTCGCGCAGGGCTGGGACCAGAGCGCTGCACACCCTTGGGATGACCTCTGGCGCTGGGGGCAGGATACCTTGACGCTAGAAGGACAGGAAGCCCTGCTCGCTGCGATGCTGGAGCCGCATGGCGCGCTGATCGACGGGCTGGGCGATTGCATGGACGCTGATGAAGAGGCGCATTTTCCGATAAATGGCGCCATGAAGGTGACCGAGTTGCGCGCCATACTACAGGCGCATTACGGCTGGGCAGTCGGGGTTGACTATACACAGCGCAGCCAATGCGCCCGGTTCTGGTATGTGTCCGAAGACAAGCTGGAACCGCGCCTTGGCGAGCGCCATGATGAACCCGGCGCAGAGCAGGAATTGCCGCTCGATACCGGACGGCAAGCCGCAGCACTCTGGCAGGCGATACGGGACCAGCCCGATGATCTGCCGGTCGCGCATCTGCTGCTTGCCGCGCCAGAGCATCGCCCGGCGGTTCGGCGCGCGCAGATCACCGCGCGCCACCCGTTTGCCGAGATCCGCGACAATCTGATCGCGGATGACATGCTGCCCATCGACATCCTGCGCTGCAAGCTCGCGTTTTTCGGGGCGACACGCTTTGATCCGCGCTCGGATCGCTGGGTGCGCATCAGCCTGTTTCAGGGCACGCCCTATCCCGGCGAGATGAACGGGGGCGGCGATGAAGCATGATCCGATGACACAAGCCACCCTTGCGCTGTCACTGTCGGAAATCGCGGCCCTGTCCGCACGCGCTACCCGCGGGGCCGGGCGCAGCTGGGGCGAGGCGGAAGAAACCGCCGAAGCCGCCTGCTGGCTGGCCCGCGCAGGTCTGGACTGGGCAGGCGCGTTGCTGGAGGTTTTGCAAAGCCCTGACGCTGGCGCCGAATGTGCGCTGCGCGCAGGCATCGCGCTGGCAGATGCAGCGGCACTTTCCGGCACCCCGCCTAACATACAGTTCAGGGTTAACAGCTGTTGCTTTCTGCTGCCCTTCGCCGCGCGCATGGCCGATCAGACCGGGCAGCGGATCAGGCTGACAGCGGCGGATCTGCAGGTTGTCCTCGCACCGGGGGCATGCCCGTTGATCGCAGGCCCGGTATGTATTTCGGGTCTGGCGCAGGTCACGATCTCGCCCGACCCGCATAACGGAACACCCTGCCCCGACTGGCCGCTAACCCATCGCGGGACTGTCCTTGCGACAGAATACGCGCGCCTGACGCAGTTCATGATGGCCTTCACCGTGCCTGCATCCGCCAGTTCGCTGGCCGGTGCAGGCGCACAAGGAAGTGACAACGACTGACCCAAGACCGGCACCCAACCCAAACAACAGGGAGACTGAACATGAAAAGAACACTGATCGCCACGGCCTTTGCGACCCTAGCCATTCCAACGACCGCGCTTGCCGATTGCGGGCGCGTATCGGTTGCGGAAATGAACTGGGCCTCGGCCTCAATCATCTCGAAAGTCACCGAATTCCTGCTGGTGCAGGGCTATGGCTGCGAGGTCACACTGGTCCCGTCCGCGACCACGACAGCCATCACCTCGCTGTCCGAGAACAATGAGCCCGATGTGGTCCCGGAGCTCTGGATCAACTCCGCACCGCTCTACACGCGACTGGAAGCCGAAGGCCGGGTGCGCAAGGCCGCGGATGTATTCTCGGACGGGGGCACAGAAAACTGGTTTGTCCCGGACTACCTGATCGCAGAACATCCGCAGCTCGCCACCATAGAGGGCATTCTTGCCAATCCCGAACTGGTCGGCGGGCGGTTTCACAACTGCCCCGATGGCTGGGGCTGCCGGATCGCCAATGACAACCTGATCATCGCGCATGATTTCGCAGGCTCCGGTATGGATGTGTTTAATCACGGATCTGGCGAAACCCTCGCGGCAGCCATGGCGACCGCATACGAGAACCGCGAACCTTTCTTTGGCTATATGTATGGCCCGACGGCCGTGCTTGGTCGCTACGGTATGGTCGCAATCGATATGGGGCCGCATGTGCCGGAAATCCACGACTGCAACCAGACAGTTGATTGCGCGACACCGGGCATTTCGGCCTTTCCCGCCGCGCCTGTCCTGACCGTGGTGACGGCAGATTTCGCCGAGCGCAACCCGGACGCCTTTGAGCTTGTCAGCAATATCTCTTTCACCTCGCAATCGCTGAGCGAGCTTCTGGCATGGCAGGACATCAACAGCGCATCGAGCGAAGAAACGGCTGTGCATTTCCTGACCACCCAGCAGGACGTGTGGAACGACTGGGTGAGCGAGCCCGCTGCCGAGCGTCTGTCCGCGATCTTCCGCTGAGCAATCGGCTCTGAACCGGTCCGGGGCCGCCTGTGCGCGGCCTCGGCCCAGCACTTGCAGCGCGAGGGGGCAAGGTGACAACATACAACTTCATCTTCGACGGTTTGGGCCTGCGGGGCTGGTGCGGGGAACCGCAGCGCTCCGGCCCGATGACCATGGCAGAATTGCTGGCACGCGGCTCTGCACCTGCCGAGCCCAAGACCGGCTTTGACTGGTCCGCGCTCTGGTCCTTGCCGTTTCCCTCGCTCGATGAGTTGCACAAGGCCTGTGCTGCCATCCCCAGATCACGCGATCTGACCAAATCTCTGGAAACCGGATTTCTGAACATCCGCGAGAGCCTGAAAATTGTCCTCGATCCGCTGACACAGCCACTCAGCTGGGCGCTGGAGACGGCGCTCTTTGTCGCGGTCAATACACCGTGGTGGCTGATGTTGGTGGTTTTGCTGATGATCGTCTGGGTCGCGGGCCGCTCGGCAGCGCTGGTCGCGCTGGTTGCCGTGGTGATGGGCTTTTTGCTATTTGTCGACCACTATGTTTTCGCCATGCAGACACTGGCCATCATCTTCGTCTGCGCCTTTCTCTGCGTGGTCATGGGGGTGCCGGTGGGCATCGCAATGTCGCGCAGCGACCGCTTGCAACGCCTGATGATCCCTGTTCTGGACATGCTGCAAACGCTGCCGACTTTCGTCTATCTGATTCCTCTGATCTTTCTCTTCTCCGTGACGGAACCCAAACTCTACGGGATTGCGATCATCCTCTATGCGATCGTGCCGGTGATCCGGCTGACCGATCTGGGAATCCGGCTGGTGGACAAAGATGTGATCGAAGCTGCCGAGGCTTTCGGTATGACACGCCACCAAAAGCTGCTGCGCGTGCAGATACCGCTGGCGCTGCCAAATATAATGGCAGGCGTAAACCAAACCATCATGATGAGCCTTGCAATGGTGGTGATCGCCTCGCTGGTTTCTGCGCCCGGGCTGGGTGTGCTGGTGCTCCGCGGCATCCGCAATCTGGAACTGGGTGTCGGGCTGATGGCGGGACTGGGGATCGTTTTGCTTGCGGTCATTCTTGACCGTGTCACGAAAGCGGCGCTGGCGCGGGTCAATGCCGCTGCCAGTGTCCCGCGCCATTGATCGGAACCGCTGATGAGCCAGAGTGCAAACATCTCCATTCGCAACCTCTACAAGATATTCGGGAACCAGCCGCTCAAGGCGCTCGAGCATGTCCGCGCGGGCATGGGCAAGACCGAGTTGATGAACAAGCACCGTCATGTCCTTGGCCTGCGTGATATCAATGTCGAGATGCAGGCAGGCGAGATCACGGTCATCATGGGGCTGTCAGGGTCCGGCAAATCCACCCTGATCCGTCATTTGAACCGCCTGATCGAGCCGACAGCCGGTGAAATCCTCGTCAATGGCGAGAATATCCTGAAATTCGGCGAAACCCGCCTGCGCGAATTGCGGCGCAAGCAGATGTCGATGGTGTTTCAGCATTTCGCATTATTGCCGCACAAGACCGTGCTGGACAATGCTGGCATGGCGCGTGCTGTTCGAGGCGAAGACCGCTCTGGCTATGAACCGGATGCGCGCGACTGGTTGAGGCGCGTCGGCCTTGGCGGTCAGGAAGCGCAATATCCACATCAACTGTCCGGCGGCATGCAGCAACGTGTTGGGATCGCGCGCGCGCTGACCTCGAATGCGCCGATCATGCTAATGGATGAAGCGTTTTCAGCCCTTGACCCGTTGATCCGCACAGACATGCAGGACTTGCTTTTGGAACTGCAGCGAGAATTGCACAAGACCATCGTCTTCATCAGCCATGACCTCGATGAAGCGCTGAAACTCGCAGATCATCTTGTGATCCTGAAAGACGGCATCATTGTGCAGCAAGGTGAACCACAGGAAATCCTGCTGAACCCCAGCGACCCATACATCGTGGATTTCATCAGCGACATCAATCGCGCGCGCGTGCTGCGGGTACGCTCGGTCATGGACGCCGAGCCGGTTCCACTGTCCGAGTCAGCGGGAAAGGTCGATGCGGACGCAACGCTTGAATCCGTCATCGCCCTGTCGAAAGGAGATACCACTCTGAGTTACGAGGTGCATCGCCAAGGCGCATGTATCGGCTATTTGAACATGCAGAAACTTGTGCGTGCGCTGGTCCCGACGCAGGCTGCACATAATGGTATGCGCAACTCTTATAGCTCGAATTCTGATTGACAGGTATTTCGGCAGGAATGCGTGACAACACAGAACCGCTGCCCTGAAACTGCAACGCCTTGCGAAGCTGGCCTATCGGCATATTGCCCCCGGATAAGGCCCATCCCAACCGACTGAACCCATGAAGGTGACAGCCCGACAGGAAACCCTAATCCACCTTAACCGGGCTGCAATCTGGTCGAAAGAGCAAGGCCACCTCTCCTCTTTCAACCGATCTACCAGCGGGCGGCCGCCGAAAGCCCCCCGCAATTGTCATTGTCCCCTCAACCCTCGGCCTTGTGCTTTGCCG
>SLAT01000057.1 GCA_007126715.1 Roseinatronobacter sp. | reverse complement strand
GCCCTTTGCGCGCCGCCACGCAGCGCCTTCGGGCAGCGCCAGCCTTCTGTCGCTTAGCCCAGACCCCTATGCGGGCATGGCGCGCAGGCGCGCGCTGTGGCTGTCTTTTCGTGAAAGTTTCTGGGGACTAATGACGCCTGTGGTCATTCTGGGCGGTATCTATTCAGGTATCTTCACCCCGACCGAGGCCGCGATTGTTGCCACGGTTTACGCACTCGGTGTGGGCGGGCTGGCATATCGCACCCTGACACTCGCGCGGCTATATGATGCGCTGGGCGTGGCGGCTGCCTCTTCTGCGGTGGTGATGCTGATTGTCGCCTATGCCAGCCTCTTTGGCTGGGTGGTCACGGTGGATGATCTGGTGCGCAGCTATTCCGGCGCGCTCCTGGGCTTAAGCGATCAGGCATGGGTCATCTTGCTGGTCATCATGGTGATCTTGCTGATTGCAGGCATGTTCATGGACCCGGTGACGGTGATGTTCATCGCCCTGCCCATCTTTCTGCCGGTCGCGCGGCAGATGGGCTGGGACCCGGTCTGGTTCGGAGTGCTGGTGATGGTCAATCTGGCAATCGGGCTGATTACACCGCCCGTTGGGATCAACCTCTATGTGGCGGCCAATGTCACGAAACTCAGCATCGAACGGGTCGCACGTGGCACCATGCCGTTTCTGCTGGCCTCTCTGGTGGGGATTATTGTCGTCGCAGCCGTGCCGCAAATGTCGCAAGTGCTGGTGAACTGGCTGCGCTGAAGAAGGAAAACCCATGAAAACCGCGATTGTAACAGGGGCCGCGCGCGGCATCGGTCTGGCCACCACCAGGCTTTTTCTGGCCGAGGGCTGGCGCGTCGCCATGATCGACCGCGACGCCCCCGCATTAATGGACGCGGCAAAAGGGCTGGACCACGCGCAGGTCATCATCTGCGATGTCTCAATCCCCCAGCAAGTCAGCGAAATGGCAGCAGAGGTTGCCGCCGCATTCGGGCAGGTGGATGCTTTGGTCAACAATGCTGGCGTGGCCGATTTCCGCCCCCTGCAAGACACCGATTTCGCCACATGGCGCGAGGTGATGGCCACCAATCTGGATGGCGTCTTTCTGACCAGTCAGGCCATCATTCCGCATCTGAAGGAAACACGCGGCGCGATCGTCAACATCGCCTCGATCTCCGGTCTGCGGGCCAGCACCTTGCGCGTGGCCTATGGCACCTCGAAAGCGGCAGTCATCCATCTGACCCGCCAGCAGGCGGCAGAGCTTGGGGAATGGGGGGTGCGCGCAAATTGCGTGGCCCCCGGCCCTGTCGACACCAAGCTGGCGCTGGCCGTGCATTCGCCAGAAATCCGCGCGGCCTATCACGATGCGATCCCGCTGAACCGCTACGGGACAGAGCAAGAGATTGCACAAACCATCGTGTTCCTGTGTTCGGACAAGGCCAGCTATGTCACTGGGCAGGTCATTGCCGCCGATGGCGGATTTGACGCGGTTGGGGTTGGCCTGCCAGCGTTGCGCAGCCGCTAAAGGGCTGAACGCGCGGCGTGAATGCAACATCTGTCTGCGCCCCTCCAAACAAACGGGGCGTCGTGACCCATGCGGCGCTATCATCCATGCAGTCGACAGGTTGGCACAGCTTTCGCAAGCGTTTGTCGGGGGTGCCAAAGCGCATAGCTACGGGCACCCCTTCCCGGTCGGTTCAGCGAAAGGGGCTGATGCACCATTTGGGCCACAGCCGAAATAGGCGGCCCGGCGCATAAAGGAGAAGAGATGCAACATGCAAGCCGTTTGGCACTTGTCATAGCGCTTTGCTTTGGCACAACCTTACCCGCATCCGCGCAAGATTATGCAGAACGCTATGAGCGGCTGAAAACCGCGGCCGCGCAGGGTGATGATGACGCGGCCTATGACTTGGCGGTCATGTATTATCTTGGTCACCGCGCCCAACGCGGCGGACCCGAGCGCGATACAGAACGCGGTGTTGCCTTGTTTCGCCCCCTTGCCGAAAGCGGTGATCCGCGCGCGCAGTGGCGTCTGGCGTCAGCGTATGAAATGGGGTCGGGGGTCGAGCGTGACGCCGAGATGGCTTATCTTTTGTATCAGCAGGCAGCCGAACAAGGGTTCCTGCTTGCCAAGCAGAACTTGGGCAAACTGTATCTAGATGGTCGCGGCACGGAACATGATGCTGACAAAGCCTACGCGCTTTTGCGCGAAGCGTCAGAGGGCAACCAACAGCGCGCCATGATTGACCTGGCGCGCATGTATCAGGATGCGGATCTTGGGCCGGAATATGACCCGGAAATGGCCGTGCATTGGTTCCGCATCGCCGCTGAGGCTAATAACATGAACGGTGTGCGCGGTCTGTCCGATGCCTATTTGAACGGTCACGGCGTAGAAAGGGACCCTATCGCGGCCTTGCGCGTATATGTAGAATACGAGCAACGGACTGGCCGTGAACAAACCACATCGCTGCTGCGGATCTTGTCCCAGATGAACGAAGAAGACCGCGCACGCGCGGATCAGGTTGCCGAAGCCGAAAACTGGTTGGGGTCAGACGACTGAAACCCGATATCTGCGCATCTCGCGACACAAATCATCTCAAACGCCAGTCAAGCAAAACCAGAAGCCGCATACAGCCACGCTTCTGCACCGACTACCCCATTTTTCGATTCAGCTCAGGAGATGGCTTGGGGTGACAACATACGGTTCAATTCAGATTGCGCCTGCTCTGCGTTGGTGATGACAAGGTCAAGATCAACCAGCGCTCTAAGCATATCATCATCCGTATCCTCGCCACCCGCAACCGCGATAATGATATTCGGCAAGGCAAGTCTGAGTGCGATGACAAGTCGTACCAATGGGTCAAGCCCCATCTGACTGCTCAGCGACAGCCCGATCACGGCGGGACGGTTCGCGATGACATATTCAATCAGTTCATTATGGCTTCTGTTAAGTTGCAGGCTGATCTCCCAGCCGACATCGCGAAACACTTCTGCGGCGACGCTGACGCCCAGTGTATGCTGCTCTCCCGGGACATTCGCAAATATCGCATTTTTCGAAGGGTTCGGGTCGACATACTCTGCATCACGATGCGCCCCTACGCTACGGACCAGCGCATACAGCTTGCCTACAGCCAAGGTGACTTGCAGATATGTTACCTCGCCAGTATCCCAACGCTCGCCCAACTGGCGCGATGCGGCGGCAATATATTCATACAGCGTGCCACGTTCTGCAACGACAGGTGAAAGTTGGTCTTCAAGGAAACGAAGCGCAATGCTTGCATCGGGCGCCAGCAGGATATCACAAAATGTAGCAACCAATTCCGGTCTGGTCGCGGCTTCTGGCGCGTATGAAACAGAGCCGTTCAACAGATCGCGTTTTTCGGCCAGCCGTTCCACAACTTCTCGCGCAAGCCTTTCCACAGCATCGGGTGGAAGCTTTCTACGCTTCGCATCGAACAGGTTTTGCGTTCGCGTATAGAGTGCGGGATTGATATCGAAGCTGTGCCTTGATTCCATAACTGGTCCCCCCAAGGTGACAAGCATACGCATATCAACCCCAATTCGTAAAGTATGCAGTGGCATATCTCTCCAAATGCCTAGAGAACGTAGTAGCGCGATTTTTGGCGATGACCAGCCTGTTCTTTCATGCTTTACAAATCAGCCGTCGATGGTCCGTATGTCCGTTGCTCAATCGGGACCGATGCAATGGCGTCGCGCAGTCTTTGCAGCAAAGAGGTTTCTGCACGGTTCAACACCGCCTTTGGATTCCAGACAAGATGCACATCAATCGCCGGCGGGTCATTATAGGGCGGCAGACGCCACAAAAGCCCGTCGCGCACATCGCGCGCCACAACATGCAGCGGCAACGGCCCAATTCCCAACCCTGCAATCACCATGCGGCGCACCTCTTCCAGATGGCTGGAGGTGCCGATGATTTTTTCACTCAACTCTGATTCCGCGCGCAACAAAGTCACGGAACGTAGCGCATCATGCAGCCTGTCGGTTTCGAAACTGACCGCAGACTGTCCGGCAAGATCCGTTTTTTGCAGGTCCTCGCGCCCGAAAAGCGGATGTGACGGCCCGCAGAACAGCCCAAAAAATTCGCGGTAGAGGCGTAGATATTCCAACTTCGGGTCGCGCCTGTGCACCAGACAAACCGCCAGCGAGGCCGTGCGCGCTGCGACACTTGCCAAAGCCTCTGACGATCCCAGCACCGAAAGCGACAGCGTCGCGCGCGGGTGTTGGGCGTGAAAATCGGCCAGCACCTGATCAAAAATCGGGCAGACCACATGGCTGGCGACAGCTAACCGGACATGACCAGTCACCTCGTCCGTGACATCGCGCATGAGGGTGGACAAGCGGTAGACTGCACCATGTATTTCTACGGATTCCCGGTACAGGACCGCCCCGGCGCGGGTCAGTTCGAACCGTCCCGGCGCCCGGTCAATCAGGCGCTTTCCGATCCGATCTTCCAGCCTTTTCAAGGCAGTGGACACAGAAGGCTGCGTCAGATGCAGGCGCCGCGCTGCGTCGCTGATTGACCGCGACTGCGCAATGACCACGAAACTGCGCAGCAGGTTCCAGTCCAGATCACGGGTCAGTTTGTCTGCGGTATCCGCCTCGATCATTGATAAAACCTATAGTGATCATCTTAACTATCTATTTGCTTTATGCCTGCCACCTTTGCATGGTTTTGGCAAGCTGATTGACACCCTTTTGCAATTTCGGAACCGCCCATGTCCGTTGAAGCCCGCGAAAAGCGGCAACCGTGGATCCTGCTGTCACCCGCATTGATGGCCGTAACCCTGCTTTTGCTGGTGCCGCTTGCCTTCATCGTGGTCTATTCCTTCTGGCTGCGCTCGGCGGTGGGGCCGGATATTCAGGGCTTCCACCCGGACAACTGGCAACGCGCCCTGACGGACCCGTTCTACCGCTACATCTTGCTCAACACCCTCAAGATTGCAGCCATAACCACATTTTTCTGCGCGCTGGTTGGCTATCCGGCGGCGTATTTCATAACCCGCTCCAGCGGAAACAAGCTGATCTTGCTGCTACTTCTGATGCTGCCCTTCTGGATCAGCTATATCATCCGCACGATGAGCTGGATCAACATTCTGGGCAGTTCGGGCGCGTTGAACACGCTTCTCATCTCGACCGGGATCACCTCTTCTCCCATTCAGATGCTGTATAACGAGGCCACGGTTATCCTTGGGCTGGTGCATTTCCTGCTGCCCTTCATGGTGCTGAATATCTATGTCAGTCTTGACGGGATCGACACCAATCTTGAAGACGCCGCCACATCGCTGGGCGCGACGCGCTGGCAGGCGTTCTTGCAGGTGACCTTGCCCTTGTCATTGCCCGGGCTGGCGGCAGGGGGGTTGCTGTGCTTCGTGCTGGGCGCGGGCACCTATATCACCCCGCTCATCCTTGGCGGGCCGCGCGATGCCATGTTCGCAAATCTGGTGTTCGAGGCCATCATTACGCAACTGAACTGGCCGATGGGGTCGGCGCTTTCCTTGCTGTTGCTGCTGGTGCTGGGGGCGCTTGTAGCCATCTACAACAGGTTTCTTGGCATGTCACAACTGACAAAGGGGCTAGGGTAATGGGGGGGCTAAGGTAATGGGTTGGGCCGCAATTCGCGCATATACGATTCTGGTCTATATGTTCATGTTCCTGCCCGTGGTCGTGGTGGTGCTGCTGTCTTTCAACCAGAACCAGTTTGGCAGCTTTCCCATGACCGGTGTTTCCCTGCGCTGGTTCGAGGCGCTGTGGAACAATGACGCCGTGATGCGCGCGTTTCGCACGTCACTGGTTCTGGGCCTGCTGACAGCACTGATTTCCACCACATTGGGCGTTTTGGCCAGCCTTGCACTGGTGCGCTATGCCGTGCCCGGAAAGAACCTGATCACCACCATCCTGATTGCACCCATTCTGGTGCCAGAAGTGGTGCTGGCGGTGGCGCTGCTGTTATTCCTGAACTGGCTGGGCATTGGCAAAAGCTTCGCACTTCTGCTGGCCGGCCACGTTATCTTCACCCTGCCCTTTGTCATTTTGGTCGTGCAGGCGCGGCTGGTCAGTATCCGCCGCGATGTGGAAGAGGCAGCCCTCAGCCTTGGCGCATCGCCCATCCAGACGTTTTTCTCGATCACCCTGCCGCTTCTGATGCCTGCCGTAGCGGCGGGCGCGCTGTTTGCCTTCACGATTTCCTTTGATGACATCACTGGCACCCTGTTCTGGAAACCGGGCGGGGTGGAAACCGTGCCCACGCAGATCTTCTCGATGCTGCGCAATTCCATCAGCCCAGAGATTAACGCCCTTGGCACGGTAATGATCGTCATCACCGTCGGCCTGCCTTTGCTGGGGGCCGCGATTGCCCGCCAGATATCCATAAAACGCGGCATGTAAGAACCGCGACAACCCCAACCAACAAGGAGATACAAGACATGGACAATACCAAACGTTATGAACGCCTGCTGGAACGCTACCGCAATGGCGATCTTGATCGTCGCAGCTTTCTGGGCCTGATCGGCGCGGCGGGTGTCGCGTATGGGGTGCAGACACCCTTTGCGAAAATGGCCTTCGCTCAGGATGTGACACAGGTGCGCTTCGATGGCTGGGGCGGCGTGGTGTCCGAGGCGTTCCGCCGTCACGCTTTTGACCCCTACACCGCCGAAACCGGCATCAACGTGGTCGATGGCACTTTTGCGGGGGGCGATGAATATCTGGCACAGGTGCGTTCCAGTCAGGAAGGCGAGTATAACATCGCCCATCTGTCAGGCGTGTTCGACTATGCCCGTTATGTGAATTTCGGGCTGGATGTGGAATTGAACCTCGACAATATCCCAAACATGGAACTGGTCATGGATGCGCTGACCAATGCGTTCCGTGGCATCACACCCGACCACCTGTCTGCTGTGCCCTATAATTACGGCACCACGGGGTTGGCCTATAACCGGGCCTATATCTCGGATGAAGAAATCCGCGAGAAGGGCGCGTCCATCCTGATTGACCCGGAATATCAGGGCAAGATCGGTGGCTGGAGCGACTGGCGCACGCGGCTGTGGTATGCAGCCCTGCAAACCGGACAAAGCCCCAATGACATTCAGGATATGGAAGCCGCGTGGGAGGCCATCCGCAGCCACCGTGACCTAGCGCTGAAATACTGGGGGTCTGGCGCCGAATTGATGAGCCTGCTGGCCGAGGAAGAAATCTACGTCACCGAAGGCTGGTCAGGCCGGATCGCGGCACTGCAGGAACAGGGCCATGATATCGGCTATTACGATGCGCCCAACAGCTTTGGTTGGCAGGAATGCCTGTTCGTGATCAAGGGTTCCCCAGTCGAGGCATGTGAGGAGCTTTTGAACTTCATGCTTGCGCCGGAAACCTCGATCGCGGTGGCCGAGGGGCAGAATTACCCGCCCGCGCTGGATGGCACAAAGGTCGATCTGGGCGACAAGATCCCGACCCTGCCCGCCTATGACCCGACCGGCACGCTGGAATCGCTGACCTTCGCTGACCCGACCTATTGGAACGGGAATGAGGCAGAATGGTCAGAAACCTTTGCGCGCGTGCAGCGCGGTTTCTAAAGGCAAGGCCGGGGGGCCAGCCCCCCGGACCCCCCGGAGTATTTCCGGCAAGAAAATGACATGGCCTGAGATCAGGCGAGTTGATGTCAGGCCACGAAAGGCGGATCATGGGCGCGGTCAATCTGAACAATATTGTCAAACGCTTCGGGACGTTCACGGCGGTTGAACAGACCTCGATGGAGATACCGGAGGGCAGTTTCACCACGTTGCTGGGGCCATCGGGCTGCGGCAAGACGACGACTTTGCGCATGATTGCAGGGCTGTTGGACCCAAGCGAGGGCGAGATCATCATCAACGGCAAGCGTGTCAATGATGTGCCGATCCACAAGCGCAATCTGGGGTTGGTGTTCCAGAATTACGCGCTCTTTCCCCACAAGACAGTGGCCGAGAACGTGGCCTTTGGCCTGCGTTACCGCAATGTTGCGAAAGCCGATATCACGCGCCGCGTGGCCGATGCGCTGGAGCTGGTGCAATTGCCCCAACTGGGTAACCGCTACCCCAAGGCGCTATCAGGCGGGCAGCAACAACGCATCGCACTGGCGCGTGCGATTGTTATTGAGCCCGATGTGCTGTTGCTGGATGAACCGCTATCGGCACTGGATGCCAATCTGCGCGAGGATATGCGCGTCGAATTGAAGAATATTCAGAAGCGCATCGGTGTCACAACCGTTTTCGTGACCCATGACCAATCCGAGGCGCTGGCCCTGTCTGACCAGATTGTGGTCATGTCGAATGGCCGGGTCGAGCAGGTCGGTGCGCCGCAAGAGGTATATAACACCCCCGCCAGCGAATTTGTGGCCCGCTTTCTGGGCGCGTCAAACATTCTTGACGGGCGGTGCCTGTCGCGCGGGCCTGACGGGGCCGTGCTGGATGTGCCCGTGTTTGGCAAGGTCACCGTGCCCAGCGCAAAAGCGCCACATCTGACGGGCGAAGGTGCCGCCAAGTTGGTGATCCGCGCCGAGAAACTGCTGCTTCGCGATATCCCGCCCGAGGGTGGCGCATTTTCGGCCCCCGCCACAGTCGAAACCGTTGATTATCAGGGCCAGTCCGTGCGCTATTTCGTCCGCGCGGGCGATGTGCAGTTGCAAGCCATCAACATGATTGACGAACGCCCCTTTCCTGCTGGCGCGCAGGTGCATATGACACTCAGGCCGCAAGATTGCGCGGCCCTGCCCGGATAACAGCCATGAG
>SLAT01000027.1 GCA_007126715.1 Roseinatronobacter sp. | reverse complement strand
GTGATCTGGCTGCCGGGTGTATTCACGATCTTTTCCTGCGCGTGATACATGAACAGCGTGCCGTCCTTCATCCGCTGGCTGACCACAGCACGCGCCGCGATCACCCCGTTGGAATTGAACACCTCGACCCAGTCGTTGTCGACAATGCCTGCTTTTGCTGCATCCACTTCGGACAACCAGACGACAGGCCCGCCTCGGTTCAGTGTCAGCATCAGCAGGTTGTCGGAATAGGTTGAATGAATGCCCCATTTCTGGTGCGGGGTGATGAAGTTCAGAACCAGATGCTTTTCATCCGGTTTCAAGGACTTGGTCGCGTCATGCGTGATGGTTTTCAGGTCCACCGGCGGGCGCCATGTGACGAAGAATTCGCCAAAGGCGCGCATCCATTCGTGGTCCTGATAAAGCTGCTGACGCCCCGAAACCGTGCGCCACGGGATCAACTCGTTCACATTGGTCCAGCCTGCATTGTAGCAGACCTCCTCAGACTCAATGCCCGACCATGTGGGGGATGAGATGATCTTGCGCGGCTGTGCGGCGATATCGCGAAAGCGGATCTTCTCGTCTTTCTTGACGTCGGCCAGATGCGCGTGCTCCTTGCCGGTGATCTTCTCCAGCGCGTTCCATGCCTTGACCGCCACCTCGCCATTGGTTTCGGGGGCCAGCATCAGCACGACCTCGCAGGCATCAATGGCGCTTTCAATCTTGGCCATGCCCTTGGTCGGTCCATCCGTATGGGTGCCGTTCAGTGCTTTGAGGTGATGCACCTCGGTCTTGGTATCCCAAGCGATCCCTTTGCCGCCATTACCTATTTTCTCCATAAGCGGACCAAGAGAGGTGAAGCGGGCATAGAGGTTAGGGTAGTCACGCTCCACGGCAATATAGGCCGGGGCGGTCTTGCCGGGGATCAGGTCGCATTCTCCCTTCTTCCAGTCCTTGACGAAAGGCTGCGCCAATTCTCCGGGGCTGTCATGCTGCAAGGGAAGTTGCACGATATCCGTTTCCACACCCAGAATTTCGGGTGCCACTTCCGAGAATTTCTTGGCAATCGCCTTGAAGATTTCCCAATCCGTCTTGGATTCATACGCCGGATCAACTGCCGCTTGCAGCGGGTGGATGAACGGGTGCATGTCCGAGGTGTTCAGGTCGTCCTTCTCATACCAACTCGCTGTGGGCATGACGATATCGGCATAGACGGCAGTGGTGGACATACGGAAGTCGATGGTCACCAACAGGTCGAGTTTCCCTTCTGGCGCTTCATCATGCCATTTGGCCTCGATCGGTTTCTGGCGGCCCTCCTGCCCCAGATCCTTGCCCTGCACGCCGTGGCTGGTGCCCAAGAGGTGCTTGAGAAAATACTCGTGGCCCTTGCCCGATGACCCCAACAGGTTAGAGCGCCACACGAACAGGTTGCGCGGCCAGTTTTCAGGCGCATCCGGGTCTTCGCACGACATCTCCAGCGTGCCCGCCTTCAAATGCTCTGCGACATAGGCGGGGATTTCCTTGCCTGCCGCCTTGGCAGCAGCCGCCACTTTCAGCGGGTTGGTTTTCAACTGAGGCGCAGAGGGCAGCCAGCCCATACGCTCCGACCGGATATTGTAGTCGATCAGGCTCAGGCTTTCCCAATCGCCTGCGGGTGCCGTCGGCGACAAGATGTCCTTGGCGGTCACAGTTTCATAGCGCCACTGGTTGGTATGGGCATACCATGCGCTGGTCGAATTCATGTGCCGTGGCGGGCGCGCCCAATCCAGCGCAAAGGCCAGCGCCGTCCAGCCGGTTTGCGGGCGCAGCTTTTCCTGCCCCACATAATGCGCCCAGCCACCACCCGACTGGCCCACACAGCCGCACATTACCAGCATGTTGATGACCGCGCGGTAATTCATGTCCATATGATACCAGTGGTTCATCGCAGCCCCGATAATGACCATGGATTTGCCATTGGTCTTCTCGGCATTGCTGGCAAATTCGCGGGCCACATGGATGATCTTGTCGCGCGACACACCGGTGATGCGCTCGGCCCATGCGGGTGTGAAGGGCACATCGGCGTCATAGTCATCGGTGACGTGATCGCCGCCCAGGCCGCGATCGAGGCTGTAGTTGGCGCAGAACAGATCGAACACGGTTGTCACCAGCGCTTCTGATCCATCAGCAAGCGTGATCTTCTTGACCGGCACATTGCGCGTCAGAATGTCGCCGCGCGCATCGTTTTGCCACTGGGTCGTGGCCATGCCACCGAAATAGGGGAAATCAACACCTACAACATCGTCGCGGTCCTCATCCAGTATCAACGACAGTTTGGGTTTAACCTCTGCGCCATTGGCGGTTTCCTGCAGGTTCCACTTGCCCTGTTCACCCCAGCGAAACCCGATGGAACCATTGGGCGCGACCAGTTCGCCGCTACTCTCGTCAATGCAGATGGTTTTCCATTCGGGATTATTCACCTCGCCCAGATTGTCAGCCAGATCTGAAGCGCGCAGCTGGCGGCCGGGAACAAAACTTTCGCCCTTCTTCTCCAACTGCACAAGCATCGGCATATCACTGTATTTGCGGGCGTATTCCTCAAAATAGGGCGCTTGCCGATCCAGATGGAATTCGCGCAAGATGACATGGCCAAACGCCATACCAAGTGCTGCATCGGTGCCCTGCTTGGCGTTCAGCCAGATATCGCCGAATTTCGCTGCCTCGGAATAGTCGGGGCAAATCACAGCGGATTTGGTGCCGCGATAGCGCGCTTCGGTGTAGAAATGTGCATCGGGCGTACGGGTTTGTGGCACGTTCGAGCCCCACAGAAGCAGGTAACCCGCGTTATACCAATCCGCCGATTCAGGCACATCTGTCTGTTCGCCCCATGTCATGGGCGACGCGGGCGGCAAGTCGCAATACCAGTCATAAAACGACATGCAGGTGCCCCCCAGAAGCGACAGGTAGCGCGAACCGGCAGCATAGCTGACCATCGACATCGCCGGGATGGGAGAGAAGCCGAACACACGGTCAGGCCCGTATTCCTTGGCAGTATAGGCGTTGGCGGCAGCCGTGATCTCGGTCACCTCGTCCCATGTGGCGCGCACAAAACCACCTGTGCCGCGTTTGCGGGTATAGCTGGCGCGCGCGGCAGGGTCGGTCTGGATCGCGGTCCATGCCTCAATGGGCGTCATCATGCGGCGCTTTTCGCGCCACAGCCGCATCAGCGCCCCGCGCACAAGCGGGGTCTTCACGCGGTTGGCGGAATACAGATACCAGCTATAGCTTGCCCCGCGTGCACAGCCGCGTGGTTCATGGTTGGGCAGATCAGGGCGCGTGCGCGGGTAGTCGGTCTGCTGGGTTTCCCATGTCACGATACCCGATTTGACATAAATCTTCCACGAACAAGACCCCGTGCAGTTCACACCATGGGTCGAGCGCACAATCTTGTCGTGACGCCAGCGGTCGCGATAGACGTCTTCCCAATCGCGGTTTTCGGTTGTGGTCTGGCCGTGCCCACCTGAAAACGTATCCTTGCGGTTCGATTTAAGAAAGTTCAGCCGGTCAAGAAGATGGCTCATTGCTGTCTCCGTTGGTTGATAGGGGTTTCAGACACGCGCGCCCAAGGCGCGCATCCGCGAAATTCAGCAGGGATAGGGGGCATTCTTGCGGGCATAGAGCACCCAGTTCAGCACCACGTTGAATGCAAAGAAGACGATCAGCCCATAAAAGACGGGCGCAGCCGATCCAGAGCTGGCAAAGGACCATGCAAACAGCATCCCGAAGACGAAGGGGCCGTAGGCCGCGATGGCTGCGGTAAACCCGATTACACCGCCACCCTGTCGGGGGGCAAACAGCATAGGCATCTGCTTGAAGGTCGACGCGTTGCCGACACCTGCAAAGAAGAACAGCGCCAGCATGGCCGAAACAAACAGCCAGAAACTGTCAAGCGAGGTGGGCGTGACAGTCAGCGTGACGAGGAACGCCGAGAGGAGCATCCCAAGACCTGCCCAATGCGTCACCCGCGCACCGCCCAGCTTGTCCGAAAGTGGCCCCGCAATGACACGGCTGGCAGAACCGACAAGCGGGCCATAAAACGCCCAGGCCAGCGGATCGGGGGCGCCGTCAAAACTGCCATAGACTTCGCGGATCAGCAGCGGGAATGTTGCAGCCAGCCCCGCAAAGCCGCCAAAGGTCATCATGTATAGCGAGGTCTGCGCCCATGTGTGGCCCGATTTGAAGATATCGAACTGGTCGCGGAAGTTGGATTTGATCGGAACGGATTTCAGGAAAATCCACGCTGTGATGCCGAACACGGCCACAAAGGGGATCATGACAAGTGGTGCGTTTTGAAGATAAATCTGTGACTCCACACCTGCACGCGTCATCGTCTGCGGCTCGCCCATCCAGGCCATGCCGCCCAGCAGGGCAAAGCCGATGACCCAAGGTGTTACGAATTGCACCACGGACACCCCGAAATTGCCAACCCCGGCCTGAATGGCCAGTGCCGTGCCCTGCATCCGCTTGGGAAAGAACATGCTTGTAGACGGCATGAAGCTAGAGAAATTGCCCCCGCCCAGACCCGCCAGAAATGCCAGCAGCATCAGCACCCAATAGGGTGTGTCGGGGTTTTGCACGGCGTAGAACCAGCCGACCAGCGGGATCAGCAGGGAAAGAGTAGACAGCGAGATCACATGACGCGAGCCATAGATCGGGACAAGGAACATATGGATCAGACGCAAGGTCCCCCCCGCAAGACCCGGCATGGCGGCCAGCCAGAAAAGCTGGCTGCCCGTGAACTGAAACCCGATCTGCGGCAGGCGCACCACCAGTGCAGAAACAAGGAACCATGTGATAAAGGCCATGGTCAGGGCCGCAGTGGTCAGGATCAATGTGGTCCAGGCGCGGGACTTGCCTTCGCTTTCCCAGAATGTGCTGTCTTCCGGTTCCCAGTGCGGCAGCCATGTGCTTGAGGCTGAAGCGGATGTAGACGGTCTTGCCATTGTCTTTTACCTTTCAGGAGCTTTGGCGAGGCCGCAATTTGGGCCCGGCACCAAACGCAATGGGGTCAGGTGGCCTTGGCCGGTGTTGTGGACGGTGTCGGCTCTGATGCGGCCCTTCGAAGGGCTGCACGCAGATCTTCGATCGATTTGAATTGCGCCCTGATCTGAACCATGCCGCCGCGCTCGGTCAGTTCGACCTTGTCAGAGGTGGCGAAGATCTCGGCAATCTCAGCTTCGGCAGTTTTCTTCTCTGCAGCTTCGCGGGCGATTTCGCGATCCACAGAGGAAATGACATATTCATCCCCGAACCCGCCTTCCGGCTCGACCAGCCAGAAGTAGCAAACCAGCCAGCTTATGAAGGCCCCCGCCGCGATGATGAAGAAAAACTGCTGCGGTGTGACGAACATGAAGACGAAAAGATAGAAAACCGCGCCAACATTGCCGTAAGCCCCTGCCATGCCCGAAATCTGGCCTGTGACACGGCGCTTGATGGACGGGATGATCCCGAAGGTCGCACCCTCTGCGCCCTGCACGAAGAACGAGCACATGATGGTGATTGCAATCGCGATGATCAGCGGCCAGTTGGAATTCAGCAGGCCCATCAGGACAAAGCCGATCGCGATGCCGAACATGTAAGCCAGCATCACGAAACGGCGGTTTCCGAAACGGTCGGATACAAGCCCGCCCATTGGCCGCGCGAACAGGTTTACGAAGGCAAAGCTCGCGGCAATCAGGCCCGCAGCGGCCGCCGTCAGCCCCCAGGTTTCCTCGAAGAACATCGGCAGCATGGACACTACCGCCAGTTCCGCGCCGAAATTGGCGAAATAGGTGGCGTTCAGCGCCGCGACCGAGCTGAAGGGATATTTGTCATCCTCCGGCACGCCTCGGCGCAGGATGGGCAGGTTGACACGGATCGCCTGCCAGACCTGATATGTCACAATCACTGCAATAGCCGCATAGATAAAGGTAGCGGTCATCGGGTCGATATAGCCCATGATCTGCACGCGGTAGACCAGGATCGACAGAATACCAACCATGGGCACCGTGAAAATGCAGAGTAGAACAAGGTCTTTCCAGCTCGACACTTCCAGCGCCGAGGCCTTGCGCGGCTTTTTATGCGTGTCGGCGGTCGGGCCATCGGTAATGGCAAACCAGTAGAACACGCCATAAGCGGCCATAACAACGCCCGAAGTGGCAATCGCGTAGCGCCAGCCATCATCCCCGCCAAACATGGTCAGCGCGATTGTGGGCAGAGTGATCGCGGCAGCCGCCGACCCGAAATTGCCCCAACCCGCATAGAAACCTTCGGCAAAACCGATATCACGCGGCTTGAACCACAGCGCCGTCATATGGATGCCGACCACGAAGCTTGCGCCAATAGACGACAGAACCAGACGCGACATGAACAGCACTTCGCGCGTGTCGCCAAAGGCAAAGACAAATGTGGGGACTGCCATCAGCACCATCAGGATCGAGAACACCCGACGTGGGCCATAGCGGTCCAGCGCCATGCCTACGATGATACGCGCCGGAATGGTCAGGGCGACGTTTGCAATGGCGAACAAGCGAATATCATCGCGCGTCAGCCAATCGACCGAACGCAGCATGGATGACGCGAGCGGCGCCATGTTGAACCAGACATAGAAGCTGATGAAGAAAGCGATCCATGTCAGATGGAGCGCCTTGATCTCGGCATTCTTGAAGCGGAAAATGTCGCTGACTTGCATGTCAGACCTCGAATATTTGGAATGGGGTCGCGCGCTTTTTGGTCGCGTCAGTCGGTATGTGTGGGAATGATCAGCAAAGGACATGGGGCCCGCCGCGCCAGAAATGCGCTGGTCGAGCCGAAAGTCATGTGGTCGAATTCCTCAACCAGTGCATCCAGCTTGCGGGTGATGAAGTTCAGCGGCCCGGGGTCGGGTTTATAGCTATGGCGCGCCATAACCAGCAGATCGGGCGCGCGTTCCTCGACTGCGCGCAGGATCATTTTGCGTGCATCCCCGTTAGCAATCAGGACCGACGCGTTAAACCCTGCTATAGCAAGTTTCGCAGCGGCAGCCTCGGTGCCTGCCTTCTGCTCTGCATATTGAGCAGAAAACAACTCATCCACGCCTGCGGTCGTACTGCCCACATCTTCGACCACAGAGATAAGTGTGATCCTCGGCTTGAGCACCGAGAGGAGTTCGCAAACAGCATCCAGTGCGATCTTTGCATTGCGGGAATTGTCATAGGCCAGCATTACGTGCATCGGCGTCTCCTTGCGGTTCGGGCGCTTTCACACACCCGCTCCAAGGCAAACAGACACACCCGCGATCAGGAAAACTTGATCGAGATCAATCTCGGCAAACGGTGTCTCGAAATCGACCATCATTTGAAACCCGTTCTATTTTCACGATAATTACTTTGTGCTATCGTCAGTAAACTGTTGTTCTACAGCTTGATCTTTCAACGCCTTTGGGTTGATATTAATCAAGTAAAAACCAGCAACCCACAGGCAAAGACAATGCGCCCCGAAGACCTTCCAGAGATTCGCCATCTTCATTTGTTTCGCGACATGTCGCAGGCGAATTTCGAAACCCTAATGAGCAGTTCATACGCGCAGAATTTTCCACCGGGGCTGGACATGGTGCGGCAGGGCGACCCGTCCGATTTCCTGCATATCGTTCTTGAAGGGGCCGTCGAGTTATACGCGAAATGGGCAGACCGCGAATGCACAATGGCTGTGGTGCGCCCAGTCTCGACCTTCATTCTGGCCGCGTGCATTCGCGATGCACCCTACCTGATGTCTGCCCGAACACTAGAGCGCACACGCATTGTGCTTGTTCCCGCATCAGATCTGCGCGCGATGTTCCGGCGCGACACAGAATTCTCGGTTGCCATAATAAACGAATTGGCAGCGGGCTATCGTTCGGTTGTGCGCAGTGCAAAATCCCTGAAGCTGCGCACATCCCGCGAACGCGTCGCGTCATTTTTGCTGACGCAATCCATGCTGGCCGGTGGCACATCCTCTTACACCCTGCCTGTCGAAAAGCGCTTGCTTGCCTCCTATCTCGGAATGACACCAGAGAACCTTTCAAGGACATTGCGCTTGCTCGAAGCAGATGGGGTCAAGGTAGACGGGGCGCGCGTGATTATCACGGACCGGGCAAAACTGACCGCCCTTGCAAAGCCCGACAAGCTGATTGACGCGTCGGAAACCGCGATCGATCAGACAGGTTCAAGCCTGCCCCGTGCGCTTGAGTAGCCGCTTCATCCTGCGCGCCACAGCGCGGCACGACATCGGAACAGGCTTATTTTTGCCCGAATTTCGCGCTAGGCACTCAACGAAGTATTGAGCTGTTGTGTATGAATATCGAAAACAGACCCGACCGAACGACAGACGCCGCGCCCCAAAGCGTGAAAAGGCGCCATGTTTTCTATATTCCGGGGTATGACCCGTTCCCCCCGCGCCGCTACCGCGAATTATATCGCTGCGAATCCACCGATCAGGCTCGTATCTCGGGCTACCGTATCGAACAACGCCCGCGAAAGAGTGACGGGCCATATGGCTGGACCGTGACATCCGAAGTGGACGGGCACACAACCAAAGCTGAAGTCACGATCCTTGAATGGTCCGATATCGTCAAGAACTCGATGCAGGCCGGGATACTTTCGACCTATGTGTTGCTGGTGAAGACAGCATGGGTCTATCTGTCCACAGGTGTGCTGTTTCGATTGTTCAGGCTGCGCGCTGGCCCCGGCATTGCGGCAATGTATCCGGTCATCATGCTGCTGGGCCAGTTGCTGACGGCCCTCGCCGCGGCCGGGTTGGTGGGTTGGGCCATGTCGGCGCTGATCCCGGCATGGCTGGCCTACTTGCTGGGATTGGCGGTTATTCCCCCCATCTTGCAGGGCTTTCGCAAGATCGACGGTCGGTTTTTCGTGCATTACCTGCTGCTGGATTTCGCCTTTACCGCCAAGCACAGGGGCCGCAACCCGCCGGAACTGGAGGCGCGGCTGGATGATTTTGTCGACGTGATCAGCGCGGCACTGCGCGATGAGAACTATGATGAAGTACTGGTCGTGGGTCATTCATCGGGCGTGCATCTGGGCGTGTCGGTACTGGCGCGGCTGATCCGCGCGGGCCATGCCGGGCAAACAGGGAAACTTGCCTTTCTGTCGCTAGGCCATGCTGTGCCGATGCAATCCTACCTGCCAGAGGCACAGGACTTGCGCGAGGATCTGCGCTATCTGTCACAACGAGACGAATTGTTCTGGCTGGATGTCACTGCGCCCGGCGATGGCTGCTGCTATGCGTTATGCGATCCGGTATCAAGTTCAGGCGCAGCCCCTGCGACGGGCAAGCGCTGGCCGCTGATGATCTCGGCAGCCTTTACCCAAAGCCTGACGCCGCAGACCTACCGCAAATACAAGCGGCGCTATTTCCGGTTGCATTTCCAATATCTGTGCGCGTTTGATGCCCCAAGAGATTACGATTATTTTCTAATCACCGCAGGCCCGCTCAGTCTGGCCGACCGCTACGGGGGCCGCAAACCCTCGGCCAGTGTCAGTCATGCCTGCTATCTGCCTGAAAGCCAGCGCTTACCATGACACGCCCCCCAATGCCCGAACACCGCCCGGACCGCGTTCCGTTCTGGCAACATCTTGCAATGTTCAGGCGCGATATCCTGTCTACCCAGCCCGCGCGGCTCTACCGGGCCAAGATGGCCGAGGTGAAACTGCCTTTCTTGCATTCGGTCATGGTCAACACCCCCGATCTGGTCCGGCTGGTGCTGCAAGAACGCGCAGGCGACTTTCCCAAATCCGAGCGGGTGCGCGAAGGATTGCGGCCCTTGCTGGGCAATTCGGTTTTTGTGACCAATGGCGCGCTTTGGCAACGACAGCGCCGCATGATCGACCCGGCGTTCGAGGGCGGGCGGTTGCGCGACACGTTTCCGGCCATGTGGCAGGCAGCCCAAAGTGCCGCAGGCCGCGTAGCGCCGGGTGAAACAGAGGTCGAGGCGGTCATGAGCCATGCCGCTGCCGATGTGATCTTCCGCACCCTGTTTTCCGTCCCGATCGAGGATGACACGGCGCGACAGGTCTATCAGACATTCCGCTCACATCAGCGCTCTGCCCCGATCCTGAACCTTGCAGCCCTTTTTCGGATGCCAAAAGTCATGCCACGCATCTTCTCGCGCAAGACACGCGAGACGGCGGCCCATATCCGACGGCTGATTACCCAGATGACCACCGCGCGGATGGACGCAATCCGCACAGGCACGGCCCCGGATGATCTGGCCACCAAGATCATGACCACCCGCGACCCGGTCACGGGTGACGTGTTCGACACTGAAGAAATGGTCGACCAAGTGGCAATTTTCTTTCTGGCAGGGCATGAAACAAGTGCATCTGCACTAGCATGGAGCTTGTATCTGATTGCAACCCATCCCGAGTGGCAGGCGCAGCTGGCCGATGAGGCAAAGGCCCTGCGCCCTTATCTGGATCAGGGCATATCACCTGATTTCGGGGTTCTGCGGCGCTTCCCCCTGATCCGCGATACATTCAGAGAAGCCCTGCGGCTTTATCCGCCTGTGCCAATGCTGGTGCGCGAGACCGCACAGCATGAACAGTTCCGGGACCGCCAGTTTGGCAAAGGCACGCAGGTTGTTGTCTCGCTATGGCATATGGGGCGGAACGAAAATATCTGGAGTGACCCGCATGAGTTCCGCCCCGAACGCTGGCAGCAGGACGACACCAAAACCTGCGCGCGCGATGCGTATCTGCCCTTTTCGGTAGGGGCGCGTGTATGTCCGGGCGCGGGATTCGCAATGGCCGAAGCCGTGCTTATTCTGGCGCGGCTGCTATGTGATTACGAATTCCATCCGGTTGCGGGCCGGGTTCCGGTGCCCATGGCGCATATGACAGTGCGCGCGCGCGATGGTATCTGGCTGGACCTGCGCGCGCGCTGAACGCCCCTTTACACAGCGCCAAAGCCAAAGCCTTCGGGGATGGTATCGCGCCCCTCCAGCACCAGATCAGCCATGCAGCCTGCAAGGACCGGGGCCATTGCAAAGCCGATTTTGAAGCCACCATTGAACACAAAATGCCTGTCGCGCCCCGGCCAAGGCCCCAAGAGCGGCGCGCGGCTTTTGGCGCGGGGGCGCACACCGGCCCATGCCTCTATCACGGGGGCATCTTGCAGGACCGGGCAGACAGCGCGCGCGCGGGCCACCAATGTGTCGCATTGCGCGTCTACGCTGCCGGGATCGGTAAAGTCACGCTCGCTGGTGGACCCGATAGCAACCGTTCCGTCAGCATGGGGCACTATATGCAGCCCGTCAGCGAATATCTGCGCGGCATCCGGGCTGGCATGACGCAGCAGGATGGACTGCCCCTTGACGCCGGACCCGATGGGCCGACCAAGTACGGCGGAAAGATCATGCAACCCTTCATAGCCCGTCGCCCAGACTGTCAGGCCATCCCCGTCTTGCGCATCACCAAAGCTGATCTTTCCCCCAAGCGCCTGAACGGCCCCTGCCAGTGCCGTCCCTGCGCGCCGTGGATGCAGCCTTGCGCTAAGCGTGTCATGGATCACCCAGCCTGAGGGGCTGACAATTGGCAGTCCGGGCGCATCCTGCGCGCGGAGAACCTGCCATTTTGCGAACCCCTCCCACAGTTCAGCCGCATTGCCCGCGCGCGTGCGGGCCAGCGCAAGCGCATCTTCGCTGACCGGCTGCACCCGCCCCAGCCGTGCATAACCGGGATCAATCCCTGACAGCGTGGCCGCCCGCGCCCAGAACCCTTCGGCCATGCGCAGGGCTTCAAATTGGAACGCCTTCTTGGCGTTCCAGTTCTCAGGCACATGCGGGGCCAGTGCGCCGACCAGCCCACCGCTGGACCCGGCCCCGATATGGCGCTTCTCGATCACGTGAACCCGTGCGCCCCGCTCTGCGCAGACCAGTGCCAGCGACAGGCCGAATACGCCCGCACCCATGATCGTTAGATCGGCCATTGTCATTTTCCTTCGCGCTCTGCATGAATGCTTCACACGTGACATAAAGCAGACCAACATGAACGACCAGCACGCGCAACTCGACTGGAGAGAGGGCGAGATTCCAATCTCGACCCGCTTCGACGACCCCTATTTCTCGCTTGAAAGCGGGCTGGAGGAAACGCGCCATGTGTTTTTGCGCGGCAACGGGTTACCCGAGCGCGCCGCGCCGGGGTTTCACATTGCGGAACTGGGCTTTGGCACCGGCCTGAACCTGTTGGTGACACTGGACGCGTTGGGGGCGCGCGGGCCGATCCGCTATACCAGCTTCGAGGGATTTCCAATGACAGTGGCAGATATGACCCGCGCATTGGGCGCCTTTCCAATGCTGGACGCTATCCCCTTGCTGGACGCGTGGTCCAGCGGTGCGCGACAATTCCGGCTTGGCGCGGCAGAGGTCGAGGTCATCATTGGCGATGCGCGCGACACCTTGCCCAGTTGGGGCGGGCTTGCAGATGCGTGGTATCTGGACGGGTTTTCACCCGCCAAGAACCCTGAACTTTGGTCAGAGAGCTTGATGGCCGAAGTGGGCCGTCACACCGCAACGGGCGGCACATTCGCCACCTACACAGCCGCGGGCCATGTGCGCCGCGCGCTGGCCGCGGCAGGGTTCACCGTGCAACGCAGCCCCGGCTATGGGCGCAAACGGCACATGAGCACGGGATGTAAGGCATGACCGAGCAGAATAACACGCTTGGAATCTGGTTGATGATCGCCACCGCCTTTGTCTTTGCCATGCAGGACGGGCTGTCGCGCCATCTGGCAGGTGAATATAACGTGTTCATGATTATCATGATCCGTTACTGGTTCTTCGCCAGTTTCGTGATCGTTGTCGCCGCGCGCAAGGCGGGTGGCATTCGCCGCGCGGCAGCGACGAAACAACCTTTCATACAGGCATTTCGCGGGGTGTTACTCGCGCTGGAAGTCTGCGTCATGGTCACGGCCTTCGTGGTTCTGGGGCTGGTCGAAAGCCATGCGGTGTTTGCGGTCTATCCGCTGCTGATCGCGGCATTGTCTGGCCCCGTTCTGGGTGAGCAAGTGGGCTGGCGGCGCTGGGTGGCAATTGGCATCGGGTTTGTGGGCGTGCTGATCATCCTGCAACCGGGATTCGGGGTATTCCAGCCCGCCGCACTCATCCCCTTGCTGGCGGCGTTCATGTTCGCGCTTTACGGGCTTCTGACACGCTATGTCGCGCGCGATGACAGCGCCGCAGTCAGCTTTTTCTGGACCGGCACCGCGGGCGCAGTGACCATGACCCTTATCGGCATCTGGTTCTGGGAACCGATGGCCGAGGGGGACTGGATATGGATGGGGCTGCTCTGCGTCAGTTCTGCCTTCAGCCATTTCCTTCTGATCCGCGCCTATGAGGTGGCCGAAGCAAGCGCGGTGCAGCCTTTCGCCTATCTGCAACTGCCCTTTGCGGCAGCGCTGGGGCTTTTGGTCTTTAATGAGGCAATACGCACCAATGTTCTGGTCGGCGCGGCCGTGGTGGTCGGCGCGGGGCTGTTTACGCTATGGCGCGCACGGGTCAGCAAGGTATGAGGTCTTCATATATTCGGATTGCACCATATAAGCACAGCGCCTAAGCTGCGCCGCAGGGAAGAGACAGGAAGACAACATGCACAAATTATGGGTTCTGGTCGCCATTCAGGCCACGGTCGCGGCGGCCTCGCTGGTGGTGGAAATCGTGGCCGGGCGGATGCTGGCACCCTATGTGGGCATGTCGCTATATACCTGGACTTCGGTGATTGCGGTGGTGCTGGCGGGTTTCTCGGCAGGCCACTGGGTTGGCGGGCGTCTGGCCGAATGGCCTGCGGACCGCGCCTTGCGGGCAAATGCATGGGCCATGCTGCTCGCAGCGGCGACAACCGCAGGTGCCGTGTTTTTGCTTCGCATCACGGCTGGACCGGTGATTACCGTATTGGAAGACCCTGTTGCCGCAATTGTCGCGCTGACCATGCTGGTATTCTTTCTGCCATCGTTCTTTGCGGGCATCCCCGCGCCGATCCTGTCACAGATCGCAGTCATGCGGCACCCGGAACGCTCTGGCCGGGCTTTGGGCGCGATGTTTGCCGCAGGCGCATGGGGCGCTATTATAGGCACGCTTGCGGCCGGGTTCGTGTTCATCTCCTGGCTGGGCTCGGTTGGCACGCTGACCGTCGTAACAGCGGTCTATATTGCCGTCGCATTTTACAGCTTCATCGCGGCAAACGGGGTCAACCGCTGGCTGGTGCAAGGGGCCGTTGCGTCACTGGTGCCGCTGGTTCTGGCGGGGGCTGCACTGTATCGGCCGGACCCTTGCACGCGCGAGAGCGACTATTTCTGCATCCGCGTGGTCGATATCTCGCCCAGCGCGGCAGAGCCGGTGCATCTGATGGTGCTGGATCATCTGGTGCATGGCATCTCGGACGGGCTGGACGCCAGCGCGATGCTCACACCGCATGGAATGATGCAGGACGGGCTGTCGCGCATGCGCATGGACGGGCGTGACCATTGGGACGGGTTCATCATCGGGGGCGGCACCTATACCGTGCCGCGCGCTTGGGTCGAGATGGGCGAGCCGGTCGACGTGACCGTGGCCGAAGTTGACCCGGTGGTGACTGACGTCGCCCGCGAGAGTTTCTGGTTCGACCCAGACAGCGCCCGCGTTGTCCATGCTGATGCACGCATCGTGCTTGCGCGCGAAGATACACAATATGATATCATCCTTGGCGATGCCTTTACCGATATCGCCGCTCCGCCGCATCTGATCACACGCGAGTTTTTTGATCTCGCGGCCTCGCGCCTGAACCCCGATGGCGCATTCCTGATGACGATCATTGACCATATGGACCGGCTGGATGTGCTTGCCTCGCTTACCGTCACTGCGCGAGAGGTGTTTGACGTGGTCGAGATCTGGGCCGATCCCAGCCACGATTCCAGCCAAGCGCGGCGCGTGTTTCTGATGGTCGCGGGCGACAGCCCATCCCCTGTCAGCCAGATACGCCATGAGGGGCCGGAGCCACGTCAGGCCGTGCGGATTGCTGCCGCGTCGCTGCAGGGCATCATCGACGATCGCAAGGCGATTGTGCTGACAGATGATTTTGCACCAATTGACCGGCTATTGGGACGCGGCGGCTGACGCAGCGCCAGACGCGAAGCGAAGCGAAATATCTTGATTGGATCTTCTAAGCTGGCGCGTGCAAGCACTCCGCCATCCAGCCACACAGCCATGACATGCCGGAAGCGACTGGGATCAAAGCGAAACCCAGCCCGCATCCGCCTGCGATGAACGCAGCGCGGCAGCAATAAAGTGCATCCCGTCCAGCCCCGCCTCTAGCCCCGGCAGCACCGAGAGGTCAGGTTCCCGCCCTTCTGCGACCGCGCGGATGGCACTGGCCGCGCCGCTGTAGATATTGGCGAAACCTTCCAGATACCCCTCCGGATGGCCACCCGGAATGCGACTGACGGCATTGGCACCAGCGCCAGCACCAGCGCCGGCACGCGTCAGCAGGCGTTTGGGTTCACCAAATGGCGTGAACCACAGATAGTTCGGGTCTTCCTGCGCCCATTCCAGGCCGCCCTTCTCACCATAGACCCGCAAGTTCAGCGCATTTTCATTTCCGGGGGCCACCTGACTGGACCACAGCATTCCGCGCGCACCCCCCGCAAAACGCAGCAGGATATGCGCATTGTCATCAACGCGGCGGCCCGGAACAAAACTCTGCAGATCAGCGGCCAGACTCTCGACCTTCAACCCTGTCACAAAGCAGGCCAGATTATGGGCATGGCTTCCGATATCCCCGATACAGCCGCCAGCCCCTGAGCGCGCCGGGTCCGTGCGCCATTCTGCCTGTTTGTTGGTGCCGGTCGTCTCGGCGGCTTCGGTCAGCCAGTCCTGCGGGTATTCTACCTGCACAACGCGCAGCCTGCCCAGATCACCCGCCGCGATCATTTCGCGTGCCTGGCGGATCATGGGATAGCCGGTGTAATTATGCGTCAGGATGAAAAGCGCCTGCGATTGGCGTATGGCGCTGGACATCTCATCTGCCTGTTCCAGTGTTGCTGTCAGTGGCTTGTCACAGATCACATGTATCCCACGGCGCAGAAACTCTATTGCCGGGCCTGCATGCATATGGTTCGGCGTGACGATTGACACCGCCTCGATCCCGTCGGGGCGCGCGGCCTCGGCTTCGGCCATCTCGGTATAGGTGCCATAGCAGCGATCCGCTGACAGACCCAGTGCCTGCCCGCTTTCGCGCGACCGCTCTGGCGTGGAAGAGAGAGCACCCGCGAGCAGTTCAAACTGCCCATCCAACCGCGCGGCGATACGGTGCACGCCGCCAATAAACGCATCCTTGCCGCCGCCGACCATTCCCAGTCGTATTCTCCTCATGATCTATATCCCCAACATGCGACGGTTCGCGGCCGCATCCGTGCCGCCGCCCGCGAAATCATCAAATGCTTTTTCCGTGACCCGGATGATATGGGCGCGCACAAATTCCGCGCCTTCCCGCGCACCATCCTCGGGGTGTTTTAGCGCGCATTCCCATTCAACCACCGCCCAGCCGTCGAAATCATTCGCAGCCATCTTGGAAAACACCGCGCCAAAATCAACCTGACCGTCGCCCGGACTGCGGAAGCGGCCAGCCCGGTTCACCCAACTTTGAAATCCGCCATAGACGCCCTGTCGCCCAGTCGGATTGAACTCTGCATCCTTGACATGGAACATGCGGATTCGATCTTTGTAGATGTCAATATTATCAATGTAGTCAAGGCATTGGAGCACATAGTGCGATGGGTCATACAGCATGTTTGCGCGGGTGTGGTTGCCCACCCGCTCAAGGAACATTTCATAGCTGATGCCATCATGCAGGTCTTCGCCGGGGTGAATTTCGTAGCAGATATCAACACCACAACTGTCTGCATGGTTCAGGATCGGCAACCAGCGGCGCGCAAGCTCGTCAAACGCAGCCTCGACCAGCCCTGCGGGGCGCTGCGGCCAAGGGTAGACGAAGGGCCAGGCAAGCGCGCCAGAGAAAGAGGCCAGCGCCGTAAGCCCCATATTCTTTGATGCCGAAAGCGCCTGCATCACCTGATCGACGGCCCATTCCTGCCGGGCCTTGGGATTGCCATGCACCGACGGATCGGCAAACCCGTCAAATGCCATGCCATAGGCCGGATGCACCGCGACAAGCTGGCCTTGCAGATGGGTCGACAGCTCTGTCACCTCGACCCCGTTCGCCGCGGCGACCCCCTTGAATTCGTCACAATAATCAAGGCTTTGCGCTGCCCTCGCAAGGTCGATCAATCGACTGTCCCAGGATGGAACCTGAACACCCTTGTATCCACAATCCGCAGCCCATTTCGTAATGCTGTCCCATGAATTGAACGGTGCCTCATCTCCGGCGAATTGGGCCAGAAACAGGGCCGGACCCTTGATCGTTTTCATAGTCTCTCCTCCCACAGGTCAGACGTAAGGTTTGTCACAGTGTCACAATGTCTTGCGGGCTGGTCGCACTCCGCCGGATGATGCGGTGTCACGACAGGCCATCAGCCCTGACCAAGCTGGCGATCCAGCGTATCGAAAGCCTTTTGAAAAACGTTTTCATGCACATTCGGAATCAACGCCAGATCATCCTGTGGCGCGGCCACCCAATCGGCAGTCCAGACTGCGAATGTGTGCCCGCTGTCGGTCAGCGGGTAAAGCCGCGCGCCTGCGTGATAGTTCATCCAAGGCATCGGGCTTTTGAGGATGCGGTAGCGAAACGCATGGTCACGATCAGAAAGCATGGTCAGTTGTTCATGCAATTGCCCGTCACCAAAGATGAAGTCGCGCACACCTGAAACGGTGTCCGGTCGCACATCATCAATCATCTCCATCTGAGGGATATCTTCATGCCAGTGCTTCATACCAGCGAAGTCCCGCATCTTTTCCCAGACTGCAGCGACAGGCGCACGGATCACGCTGGAGGTGAAAACTTTAGCAGGTCGCAACCCCTGCCAGCGCTGTGCATCATCGGGCTGAACACCGTGTTCAGCCACATGCGCGCCAAGCGCCTTCAGCCCGCTTGCAAAAACCGCGTCCGAGATCAGCGCGACATATGTGCCTTTATCCCCTTGCGCTTCGTCGAATGTGGCCGACCAGCGCACAAAGCTCTTATCCCCATTTGTGACCGGGATCACCTCTAGAATGGCAATGTAGTTTTCAACCGGGAAAGCGGGGGTTTCGAAATTATAGGCCATGCGGTAGCGGCTGTCGTCCAGTTCCAGCAAGCGTTCGCGCACGAAAGTGCCATCTGCAAGCGTAAAGGCCCGAATGCAGCCAACGCTATCGGCGGCGCGCCCGTCCTCGATAGCGCTTTCACTGACACCGGGGTTCCAGACTGGCAGCCCGTTGAAGTCGCGCAATATCGCCCAGACCGTTTCGACAGGCGCATCTATGATTGTGGTGGCAAGGGCTTGGGCCATGTCATGATCCTTTCAGAATGTCAGCGCCTTGAAAGCGCGGGTCGTATCTGCAAGCGCGATTTCGGTGGGCAGTCGTTCCATTGAACTGGCGCCATAGAAACCGTGGCACAGCGCTGTGTTGCGCAGGACATATTCGGCATCTTGTGGCGTGGCGATCGGGCCGCCGTGGCAGATGACCAGAATATCGGGCCGCACCTTGCGGGCGGCTTCGGCCCAAAGGTCGATATCGCGCACGCAATCATCTAACGAGCGTACCGTTTCCGCCCCGATTGCCCCACCAGAGGTCAGCCCCATATGCATGACAAGAATATCGGCCCCGGCCAGCGCCATTGCATGCGCCTCATCTGCGCTGAACACATAGGGCGTGGTCAGAAGGTCGCGGTCATGGGCCATGCGGATCATATCGATCTCAAGGCCATAACTCATGCCAGTCTCTTCCAGATTCTGACGAAAGGTGCCGTCGATAAGGCCAACTGTCGGGAAATTCTGCACACCCGCGAAACCCATTGCCTTCAGCTTGTCCAGATGCGGCCCCATCAGAAGGAACGGGTCGGTGCCATTCACACCAGCCAGAACCGGCGTGTGGTTCACCACCGGCAACACCTCGCGCGCCATATCAAGGACAATCTCATTGGCATTGCCATAAGCCAGAAGCCCCGCGAGAGAGCCGCGCCCGGCCATACGGTAGCGGCCCGAGTTGTAGATCACGATCAGATCTATCCCGCCGCGCTCTTCGCTTTTGGCAGACAGACCAGTACCTGCACCACCACCAACAATGGGAATGCGTTTCTCGGCCATAGCGGAAAACTTGGCCATAAGCGCGCTGCGGTCGCGGTGGTTTGGAAGGGGGTGGGTCATGCGGTCATCCTGCGGATTTCATCGGCCATTGCATCGGCAAAGGCGGGATCGTTGATTGGAAAGGGCAACTCGATCAGACGACGGTTCTGGGTGACCGCGAAGCTGTCACGGATCGCGGAAAACAGGGCTTCATCCGCTTCGGGGTCGTGAAAGGGCATTCCGGGCACGTCGATCGCCGAAACGCCGCCCAACGGCAGAAACAGCGACACCGGACCAAGGCATTTGTTCAACCGCTCGGTTATGAAATGCCCGATTGCCGTGTTTTCCTGCGGTGTCGTGCGCACCAGGGTGACTTGCGGATTGTGTACCAGAAATTTGCGCTGCGCGAAATGTTCGGGCACAGTGTCGCGCGCGCCGAAATTCACCATGTCAACCGCCCCGACAGAGCCGACCCAAGGAAGGCCAGTGCGCGCAGGTGCGCCGTACCTGTCTGCGTTGCAGGGCATAACCCCGCCGACAAGATAATCCGCCACCTCGGTCGCGGTGACATCCAGCAATGCGGCAAGCATCCCGGACTCCGCCAGCTTTTCCATCGCGGCCCCGCCAGTTCCGGTAGCATGGAACACATAAGGCTCGAAGCTGCCTTCCAGACGCTCGCGCAAATGGGTGACGCAGTCGGTTGTGACCCCGAACATGGTCAGCCCCACCCCCGGTGGGTCGCCTTTGTCTGGCAGCACCGGGTTTAGCGCCATGCCAGCAACGGCATGGGCCGCATTTCCGATCACCTGCCTGCTGATGGCGTTCAAACCCGCCACATCGGTAACGGAATAGACCATGCCCAGATCACTGGCCCCGACATAGGGCGCAACCTGACCGGACGCGACAGTAGACACCATCAGCTTGGGCACACCCACCGGCAAGGCCCGCATCGCCTGTGTGACCAGCGCCGTATTGCCTGACCCGCCAAGCCCCAGAACCGCGCCAATGTCAGACTGTGCCAGCAACCAAACGGTCAACGCCTCTGCCATCGCGGACACGGACTGGCCCCGGTCAGTGCCACCCAACACTGCATCTGCACCCTCTGGGTGGTGTGCTGCGACATGTGCAGCGGTGACATCAGGTGCCGCACCCGGCGCGCGCGTGCCGACATCGACAAGCACGGCTTTGCCTCCCATTGCGCGGATGCACGCGCAGGCATAGCTTAGCTCGGCTTCTTTCGTGTCACAGGTTCCGATGACATAAACCGATTTAATGTCCATGACTTACCCCCAGATATCTGTTTTGCATGTCACGGTCGGCTGCCAGTTCCACGCTGTTGACCGTAGCGGCAATCTTGCCAGTGACCATGATCGCAACCTGTTCCGAAACAGAGGTTGCAACGCGCAGGTTCTGCTCGATCAGCAACAAGCCCATCCCCTCGGTCGTGATGTTGCGCAGCACCTCGATCAAATGGTCCACGATCACCGGTGCCAACCCCTCTGAGGGTTCGTCCATGATGACCAGTTTGGGGTTCATCAGCAGTGCGCGCGAAATGGCAAGCATCTGCTGTTCACCCCCCGAAAGCTGATCGCCTCCGTTGCGCCGCCGCTCGGCCAGACGCGGAAAGGTTTCATAGACACGATCTATGGTCCATGCGGGATCGCCCTTTTGTGCGACCAGCACAAGATGTTCATGCACAGACAAGGACGGGAACATGCGCCGCCCCTGTGGCACCAGTGCAATGCCACTGCGCGCCACGCGCCCGGTGCCAAGACCCAGAACCTCTTTCCCGTCCAGCTTTGCGCTACCGCTGGCCGGAACCATTCCCATCAGCGCCGAGCACATGGTCGTCTTGCCCATACCGTTGCGGCCAACAACCGAGAGCGGTGCGCCAAGAACGTTCAGATCAATCCCTTGCAGGATCGTCGCACGACCAAAACGGACCTGAAGATCACGAATTTCAAGATACCCCGACATCAATGCCCCCCGCCCAGATAGATCGACTGCACAACTGGATCATCTGCAATGAGGTCTGGCGTGTTTTCTACGACAACTACGCCATCCTTCATCACTGTGACGATATCCGAATTTGAAAGGGCCACATCCATGTCATGCTCGATCAGCACCAGCGTCAAGTCTCGGGGCAGCGACCGGATCAGCGCCACCAGTTCCGGCCGTTCCGCCGCCGATAGCCCGGCGGCGGGTTCATCGAGCATCAGCAGCTTCGGGTTTCCCGCCAGCGCCATGCCAATCTCGACCTGCCGACGTTGCCCGTGCGATATCGCATCGACCTGCGCGCTCAGAAGCTGGGTCACACGGACCCGGTCGGCCAGCGCGCGTGCATAGGCAACATCCGCATCCCCCGGGCCTGCCTTCAACATCGAAAAGCGCCCCTTGCGCGCACCACGCACAGCCAGATACAGGTTCTCCAGCACACTCAGCCCGGTGAATAAAAGCGAGGTCTGATACGTGCGCCCGATACCCAACCGCGCGCGCTGATGGGGTTTAAGGCGTGAAATATCCTGTCCGAACAGATGAATCCGGCCCGAAGTTGGCGGAAAATCACCACAGATCGTGTTGAACAGCGTTGTCTTTCCGGCACCGTTCGGCCCAAGGACGGCGCGCCGCTCGCCCTGTTTGATGGTCATGTTCACATTGCTGACGGCTGCCAGTGCGCCAAAGCGTCGGCCTACACCTGTCAGCACAAGCGCATCTGTATCAGTCGGCAGAGCGGAGTTTGATGTCATGGTATGTCCCGTAAATGGAATGCCCGCCCCGGGAGGAACGCAGGGCGGGCAAGAACCGGCTTAGCGTGCCGGTGGGCAGTCTGGATTGTCGCGCGAGGGCGACCCCAGCGCGAGGAACGCTTCGGTATCCATTCCCATCGTCTGGCTGACATCTTCGGTGCGCCCGAATGCTTCGGTCCGCATGGTGCCGCCGTCATTGACGATCCGGGTCAGGAAAATATCCGAGATGGCCTGACGGTTGTCATCAAGCCGGACATTTGCGCCCATCGGGTTGGTGAACTCGACATTTGCAAGCGCCTCTTGGAACGCGGCCTGATTGTCGGACAGATCACCATCAACCTCTTCCAGTGCCTGAAGCACGGCGATGGTGTTGGTATAGTAGTTGAATGCATGGATCGAGGGCGAGTCAAAGCCATCGGGCCAGCGTTCGCGGTAGTTGGCGACAAATTCCAGCCATGCCGGGTCATCATTGAGATCGGCAATCGGGCCAGCGGCAACCATACCTTCCATCAGGCGCTGATGCGGGCCGCGTGCCGAAAGCAAGGTCTGGTCAGCGGTGATAGAGCCGCCAATGATCGGCAGATCGCCGCCCACTTCGGCGTATTGCGTCAAAAAGGCCAGCGCATCCGTCCCGCCCTGGATCAGCAAAACCGCGTCAGCATCTGAAGGGATTTGCGCGATGATGGATGAGAAGTCGGTTGTATTCAACGGTGACCACAGCTTGGTCACAGCGCCCCCAAGTTCGCAATACTCATGCATGAAGCCGAAAACCTGCGCATAAGGAAAGGCGTAATCGGCGGCAACAAGGGCGACATGTTCGGCCCCCATATCTTCATAGGCATGGGTACCAAGGCCTGCCATCCACTGCGTGCCTTCTGTGTTGAACCTGAAGAAGTTCGAAGACGGGTCACGCAATGTCGTATCTGCCGCACCGGATGATCCGTTGACGATCGTGCGCCCTTCCAAGGTGCGGGAATAGTCGCGCAGTGCGATACCTTCGGCACCCGAAAGTGGCCCGATGATGATATCGACATTGTCCTGCTCGATCAGCTTGCGCGCCCGCGCCAACGCAACATCTGGCGTTGCGTCCGAGGATTCGCGGATCCATTCGATGGTCTTGCCGCCGACAGTATAATCCACCGCCTCGAACGCCATTTCCATCGTACGATAAGCATCTTGCCCACCTGTCGCGAATGGACCTTCAAGCGTGGTGATCGACCCGATGCGGATCACATCTTGCGCAAACGCCTGTGACGCGGACAGCGCAAGAACGAGGGCAGTCGTACCCAAGGCCCATGCAGGACGGCTTCTTTTATGTGGTAATGTCATGGTTTTCTCCCGTTTTCTCCCACGCTCCTCCGCGCGGGATTATTTATGTGCGACCCTGATCGGTATGGTGACACGACAGCCGGATCGCGGCGCCGCCGTGCCAGCGCGGGGCTACTTTCCCCCGGCCGTAAGCTTTGCAACCGGATCTGTTATCGGTTCTTTGCCGCCTCCCAGCCCCGCCAGCCGTTTGCCGATACCCCACACCCCATCAGGCGAGATCAGGACAATTGTCAGGAAAACCAGCCCAATCAGTGTGTTGAAGCGGTCATGCCCGATGATGGACGACGCGAATGTATCCATGACCGCATAGATCAGCGCGCCCAGAAATGCCCCCAGCGGATGCCCCAAGCCACCGATGACCGCCATGATCAGAACCGCTACAGTCGGCCAAAGGCCAATCGAACTGGGTGTGATGCCGATATTGTAGAAGGTAATCAACACGCCGCCGCAGCCCGCAATGAACCCTGCCAGCGCAAAGGCTCCGATCCGGTGAAGCGCCACGCTGAACCCGATAGCGGATGTGCGGCGCGCCGAATCCCGGACCGCCTGAAGGGCCAGCCCGAACGGCGTGCGCACGACATAGAGGACCAGCAGATACATCAGCACAGCCGTTATCAGCGCGACATAGTAGAACACCAGATGTGTGCGGAACGGCATGCCGAAGACCTCAGGCCCGACAATGTTGCGAATGCCCTCATAGCCGCGGAACCACTGCGTGTTGGACTGTGCAAACAGACTGAACCCGACCGCCAACGCGAGGGTTATCATCAGCAGATAGATCTCTCGCGTGTTGACCGCGATCAACCCGACCAGCGCGCCTGTCAGTGTTGCGGCCAGAACGGCAAGCGGAATGGCGTACCCATAGGACATGGCAAGCGGGCCAAGAGGAATGGCCGTCGGTGCCATCATCGCCACGGCATAGCCTGCAACGCCTGCCATCATCGTCTGCGCCAGCGAGATGAACCCGCCGTAATGCGCCAGAAATGTCAGCGACAGCGCCACAATCCCGTAGACCATCGCACGGCCCAGAATATTGGCGAGCCAGAAATTCGGCAAAAACAGCGGCAGCATCAGCAGCAGCACCACGACAGCCCCGGTCATCAGCCATTGACGGTTGGTCATCATGATCATGCGACTTTCCTCCCCATCAGACCTTGCGGACGAATGGCCAGCACAGCAGCCATGATCACGAATGTCAGGATCACCGAATAGGTGGGGAAAAAGACTTGTCCCCATTGCTCGGCCAGACCGATCAGGATCGCGCCCAGGGCAGTGCCCCCGATTGACCCCATCCCCCCGACAATCACCACCACGAGTGAGATCAGCAGGAACCGCGCATCGACGCCCAGTGCCATTGGTTGCGCGGTCGCGCCAATCACCCCGCCAAGACCGGCCAAAGCAGCGCCCAGCGCGAAAACCGTGGCAGCAACCAACGGCACATTGACCCCGCAAGCGGCCAGCATCTGCCGGTCATCAACGCCTGCGCGCACCATGATCCCAAGGCGCGTCTTGTTGAGCAGCAGCCAAAGCCCCACACCCACCGCAATTGCCAGCCCGACCTGAAACAGCCGGAATACCGGGTAGCGGCCAATTCCCGGCACCTGAACCGGACCAAACAGCAGATCGGGGGCAAAGAACTGGAACGGGCTGCCGCCGAAATTTGCCAAAAGCTGATCGGCAAAGATGATTGACAGTCCGATGGTGACCAAAGCCTGACGCAATTCCTGCCCTTGCATCCACCCCAGAAAAACAACCTGCATCACCACACCAAGGACGGCCACGGCAACAATGCCCGCCACAATGGCGATAGGCCATGCATAGGAAGACCACGCTGAACCATAGATCGGGTCAAATACCGCAAAGCCGATATAGGCACCCACCATATACAGCGCGCCATGCGCCATGTTGACAGTGCGCATCAGGCCGAAGATCAGCGAGAAGCCACTGGCAACGATGAAGTATAAAGCGGCCAGCGTCAGCCCGTTGAGGGTGACGGTAAGAATGAACTGAAGCGACAAGTTTTCCTCCCGTGGCGTCACTGGGCGCTGTTGGTCGTCCTCCCTCGCACAGTGCTTGCCGATATTGTCGTCTGTATGGCCAGATCATTGCAGCCGGAACCACACTTCACCACTGGCAATTCATGTCAATTTTGGGTAAATTTGGGTAACCCAATAAAGGCCGGAACACTTGCCCTCTTTGCCTGACATCCTGATTCGAGACAGCGCCTGTGTCGACCCCGCCACCGACGAATCAGCGGCGGACTGGGTTTTGGCCCCTTGGCTTGCCGCGTTGCCAAGACAGGGACGCGACCTGTTGGCCCTGTTGCCGGTTCTGGATGTGAACGCCTTGGGGCTTGCCGCGCTGCCCAATCAACCTGGCGAAACCACAAAGAACGCAATCGCGGCAGTTTTCTGTGCCGACCCGTTCTTGCGGGTCCGCGACGCGGTGCAATTGCTTCGTGCAGCCGGTATCGGAAAGGTGACGAATTTCCCGACCATCCAGATCATTGACGGATCTGCGGCTCACGGCTTCGAAAGTGCGGGGCTGGGCACTCGACGAGAGGCGGAGATACTGGGGGAATTCGCACAGGCAGGGTTCGAAATCACT
>SLAT01000149.1 GCA_007126715.1 Roseinatronobacter sp. | reverse complement strand
CGGCCCCATGATCCCCAAATGAAGGATGATTGGTGGAGCCGCCGGGTACCGCCCCCGGGTCCGATCCGCTTATTACGAGCGCGTTTATGTCCATAGTCCCTTGCGAGACACTGTAGATGTATGTGCTGCGGGGGCCGGATGCAAGAGGGACGAGGGGGCCAAACAAGGGTCGCTGCCCGCTATTCTTGCGGTTATGGTCGATGGGGAGGAGCGACGCTCAAGCGTGCCAAGAACACCAATTGCGAGAGATGTTCAGATCTGGCAGGCGCGCGCCGCGCGTTCGTGGATGGCTTCTCTCTGGCTGACCAACTGGCCTATGCGCCGGTCTTCCGCAGATGTGCGCTTATGTTGGCCTTCTGGCACGCAACTCACTTGCGAACCTTTCTGGGTGCAGTGGTAGCGCGCATGGCCTTTCGAGGGCAACGGAACCGTGAAACTATGGGGGTAGCCCTGCCGGGCGCTTTCAAGGGTCGAGTCATGGACCCATAGCGCGTGGCTGGCTTGTTCACATGCACTTCGTGACGGGATTGTTTCGCTATCAGGTTTTACGCAGGCCGCAGTTGTTGCGGTGGCTGCCAGAAAAAGGATGAACCGCACGATATCCTCCATCAGGGGTTGCTTGTCGTGTCAAAAATCTGCCTCGGTCGTTCTTGATGCACCGGTTCACCCAGCACATCACATTTTTTTGAGAATATTCGCACGATGTTCGCCTTCTGGCAAGCGCGAAGGCTCTTTTGCGCGTCAACTGCTTGACATACGGGGTCATTCGCAACTTGACGGGGCAGGGGGTGACAGCGCATTCGGCATCGACAGTCTTTGGACTGCAGGTTCCTAGCTGCACCACCTTAATGGGCGCGTCGGGTTGCAGGACTGTCCCTGTTGCACTTTCCGACAACCCTTCTTGACTTCATCCACTCTTTCCCGCATAGGGCGGCTTCCGTTCGGGCATCCGGCCCGCGCGGGGTTTTACTATTGCCCGCAGACGCGGGCACGCTGTTCGAGGCAATGAACATCTGCACCAGATGCAGGGGCCACAGAGCGCGGAGATAAAGAAAAGGAACAGGCCGATGTTCGCGGTCCTCAAGACTGGTGGCAAGCAATACCGGGTTCAATCCGGAGATGTGTTGCGCGTAGAGCGCATTGCCGCACAAGCTGGTGAAACAGTCCAGTTCAATGAAATTCTGATGCTCGGTGGCGATGCTCCCGTCATTGGCACCCCCACTGTGGCCGGTGCCGGTGTTCAGGCCGAAGTGATTGACCAGATCAAAGCTGACAAGGTCATTCACTATGTCAAGCGCCGCCGTAAGCACAGCTCGCAGCGCACCAAGGGTCACCGCCAGAAGCTGACGCTTGTGCGCGTGACGGATATCCTTGCTTCGGGTGCGGATGATACGGGCATCAAGGCCGCGATCGGAACCGGCTCTGTTTCTGGGTTTGCGATTGAAGCTGCTGCACCTGCGAAGCCGGTAAAAGCGCCAAAGGCCGCCAAAGCGCCCAAGGCTGAAGCCGATGTTGCAATCGAAGGCACGAAGCCTGCGAACCTCTTGACAGAGGCGCGCGACGGCAAGGCGGATGATCTGAAAAAGATTTCAGGCGTTGGCCCGAAGCTCGAAGGTTTGCTGAATCAGAATGGTGTGTTCCATTTTGATCAGATCGCTGCTTGGACTCCGGCAGAGATTGCTTATATGGATGATCAACTGTCGTTCAAAGGCCGCATCGAGCGTGATGGCTGGATCGACCAGGCAAAACAATTCGCATCTGAGAAGGAGTAACCCCTCATGGCACACAAGAAAGCAGGCGGCTCCTCGCGGAACGGTCGCGACTCCGCTGGTCGTCGTCTTGGCGTAAAACTTTATGGTGGTCAGGCCGCAACTGCGGGCAACATCATCGTGCGCCAGCGTGGCACCAAGCATTGGCCCGGTGCCGGTGTGGGTATGGGGCGTGACCATACGCTCTTTGCCCTGAAAGACGGTCGCGTGGTCTTTACCAAAGGCCTGAAAGGCCGCAGTTTCGTATCGGTCATGCCGATGGAGACAGCCGCAGAATAAGCCGAACTTTTACATATCGCATGTAAGACAGGGTCGGCGTTCGCGCCGGCCCTGTTGCGTTTTGACGATTTCTTCGCATCAGGAGGAGGTGGGAACAGATTGTCACAATCAGAAGTTACTATCGGGCGTTCAAGCCCTGTCGGAGGAGCGAGCATGAATTTGGATAACGATATCAGGGCCGATCAGCCTATACTGACATCGCCTCGGATGATACTGCGCCCTTTGCAGCCATCCGATGCAGCACTGCTGGCACTGTATACCGGTGACAAGCGTGTCGCTGAAGGCACACGTTCCATCCCTCACCCCTTGCCGCCCGGTGCGACAGAGCAGTTTATTGCACGCGTCACCGCGCCAGAACGGGACGAAGATGTCTGGGTTCTGGACGGATCTATGGCCGATGCGTCTTCTGTTCTGGGCCTGTTATCGCTCAAGCCATTGGATCGTCAACAAAGCCAGATCGGCTTTTGGGTTGCACCTGCGTTCTGGAATGCCGGGTTTGCTTCCGAGGCGGTGCGCTGTGTGATCGAGAACAACCCGCACAAGGCGCGCACGCTCTTTGCCGAGGTGTTTCAGGATAACACGGCCTCTGCGCATGTGCTGACAAATGCTGGCTTCGATTATCTGGGCGATGCAGAAGCCTATTCAGTTGCGCGCCGCACCACGGTTCCCACATGGACATATATTCGCCGGATGTCGGTGTCGTAACGGCGCGATCCGCATGGCGCGGTTCCGTCCCGACGCCGCACATTATTGCGTCAAGCGGTCGCGGAAGGCTGAAGTACGGGTCACATAAGTGTCTGCAATGCGGGCAAGCACTCGACCTTTTGTCCGGGTTTGTTACATTGTCCTTGAAAGTGGGCAGGGTAAAGCAATGCGCAGACCAGTCGTCGGGATTATCGGCAACTCCTATCTGATCAACGATCAATATCCCGCCCATGCGGGCGGGACTATGAATTCCGAGGCGATTGCCGAGGTGTCGGGCTGTCTGCCACTGCTTGTGCCTTCGGACCCGCGCCTTGTGTCGGTGGCAGAATTGCTGGAGGTCTGTGATGGCTTCTTGCTGACAGGCGGGCGACCCAATGTTCACCCCGAAGAATATGGCGAGGCCGAAACACCTGCGCATGGTGCCTTTGACCGTGCGCGGGATGCAATTGCATTGCCGCTTGTGCGGGCCTGCGTGGCCAATGGACAACCGTTTCTTGGCGTCTGCCGCGGTTTTCAGGAGGTCAACGTCGCAATGGGGGGCACCTTGCATCCAGAGATCCGTGACATTCCCGGGCGCATGAACCACCGTATGCCGCCCGATGGCACGCTTGAGGAAAAATTCGCCCTTCGCCACAAGGTCCGCTTTCGGGATGGAGGAATGTTTCATCGCCTGATGGGGGCGCGTGAAGTGTTGACAAACACCCTGCATGGTCAGGGCATCAAGGCCCCGGGACAGCGTATCGTTATTGATGGCCATGCGCCCGACGGCACCCCCGAGGCGATCTATGTCGCGGATGCACCGGGCTTTACCTTGTCGGTACAGTGGCACCCGGAATGGCAGGCAGGCCAAGACCCGGTGTCGCGCCCCTTGTTCGAAGCCTTTGGCGCCGCAGTGCGCGCTTGGGCAACCGGGCGCAAGCCTTGGGCGCTGAGCGCGTGAAGCAGGCAATACTGGCAGGGTTGGTAACGCTTGGCGCGGGGGCTGGCATCTACCTGCTGTCGGGCCGCGATGGTCAGAGTGTCATGGTTGATGTTCAGATTCCGCCACTGGGCGTAGAAGAGCAGCGCGGCGCGACCCTCTATGCGCAGCATTGTGCCAGTTGTCATGGCGACAATGGCGCGGGGCGCGAAGATGTCGGGCCACCTTTGGTCCACATTATTTACGAGCCGTCACACCACCCGGACGGGGCCTTCTATGCCGCCGTTCAACTAGGCGTGCGCGCACATCACTGGAGGTTTGGCGATATGCCGCGACAATCCCATGTGACCGAACCCGAAATTACGCAGATCATCGCATATATCCGGGCCCTGCAACGCGCCAACGGGATCGACTGACGCCTATCAGACAACCACCACGCGCGTGCCAATCGGCACCCGGTCATACAAGTCGATCACATCCTGTTGCAGCATCCTGAAGCACCCGGAAGAGGCAAACCGCCCGATAGAACGCCATTCCGGCGTGCCATGAATGCGGTATCCCTGATCGCGTCCATCTGTCATCAGATACAGGGCGCGTGCGCCAAGCGGGTTGTCAGGGCCGCCGGGTTGCCCGTCTTTCCAGCGTTCCAGATGCGGCTCTCGCTTGATCATTTCCGGTGGCGGCGTCCATGTCGGCCAATGTGCCTTGCGATAGACGGTCGATTCGCCTGTCCAGTCAAAGCCTTCGCGCCCGACTGACAACCCGTAGCGCAGGGCGTAGTTATTCTCCAACACCAGATAAAGCAATCGGTTCTGGTTCTCGATGATGATCGTGCCTACCTCTTCTTCGGTTGAATAAGGCACGATCTGGCGGTGCAGAAATTCTGGTATTGCATCTATTTCAATGGCGCGCAGCCTGTGGGCACCGTCGCGTCGGGACGAATAGTCGAGGGGTTCCAACTCTGGCGGTGGGGTGGGTACGAGTGCAGGAACACAGGCCGATAGCGCCAGCATGCTACCCGCTGAAAGTAGAATATTTCGACGACTCAATTCATTCATGGGCATTCGATCCAGGCTTGAAAATCTATGTTTGAACATCGGGGCATCTTGCCAGCAAGGGCCATAGCAACAGTGTAAGATTCACAGCGTGTTGCGCAAAGGGATTCTGCGCCAATTGCGCAGGTTTTTGTAATCAGTCTGGAATTTTTGTCCAAAGGCGCGAGGTCAGCGCGGCAATTGCGAAGCGGCGCGCGCAAGCGTGGTTATGCGGTCCCAGTCGCCAGCAGTCATCGCGTCTTTTGGGGCGACCCAGCTTCCGCCGACACAGGCGACATTCGGCAAAGCCAGATAGTCAGGGGCACGCGCGGCACTGATCCCGCCAGTGGGGCAGAATGTGACTTGCGGTAATGGCCCTGCAATTGATTTCAACGCAATGGCCCCACCAATCGCCTCTGCGGGAAAGAATTTCTGCACAGTATAGCCCAGTTCCATAAGCGACATCACTTCAGAGCAGGTCTGGGCACCGGGCAAGAGGGGCATCTCGTTCAGGCGCGCGGCATCTATCAACGAGGGTGTGGCACCGGGTGCCACGGCAAAGCGCGCACCCGCCGCATGTGCGTCTGCCATCTGCTCAGGCGTCAGCACTGTTCCCGCACCCACCACCGCGCCTTCGATCCGGGCCATTTCCTGAATTGCCTCAAGCGCGCAATCTGTGCGCAAGGTCACTTCCAGTACAGGCAACCCCCCTGCGACCAATGCCTGTGCCAGCGGTACGGCATGGGCAAGATCCTCGATGACCAATACCGGAATGACCGGGGCCATCTGGCACAAGGCAAGGGCATTCTGGCTTTGCTCGGCTGGCGTCATTTGTGCATCTCCGATTGGGTTAGCGCTAACGGCTTGTAGCGTCTGACCCCCGAGGCTGGCAAGCCCATAGCGAAGATATCGTTGCGAAGCCGCCCCGATTTACTGCAAGTGACGCATCGGATCGACGCTGTTCATGCCATCGCGAATTTCAAAATGCAGGAAGCTTGGATCGCCCGCGCGCACCCGTCCGATTGTCTGACCTTGTGTGACAGTAGCCCCGCGCGTAACCGTCAGGTTTTCCAACTGCGCATAGACAGAGAGCAATCCATTATCATGCTGGATCACCACAACGGGCACCTTGTTGGTATCTTCGGTAATCGCAGCAACCCGTCCGGCAGCCGCAGCACGTACGGCGGTTCCCGCGCTTGCTGCAATGCCGATACCATGTTCATTGCGCCCCGGTGCATAGGCGCGAATGATGCGCCCGTCCACAGGCATCACAAAGCGCGATTGCGCGGGGGCGCTGCGTTCTTCTGATAGTGCGGGCGAAGGGGGGCGCGCTTCGGCTGCCGCGGCTTCTGCCTCGCGGGCAGGCGGCTCAGGCTCTGGCAAGGGGCTGGATGCGCTTGGCGGCATTGGCGTGGGGCTGCCGGTGCCTGGTGATGGCACAGCGGCGGTCTGCTCTTGTGGCTCGGGTTGGGCGTTCTGTCTTGCCGGTGCAGGCTGGTCTGCAACCGGGATCATAAGCATCTGTCCTTCACGGACACGCATTTCAGGGTCAAGCCCGTTCCAATCCGCCAGCGCACGCGCCGAAACGTTATACAATCTGGCAATCTGGAATGCGGTTTCGCCGCGCTGCACGCGATGGCGCACTGGTTGTTGCTCTGCGGGCTGGGTGGCAGCCTGCGGTGTTCTTGTCGGTGCTGTCCCCTCGGCCCGCGCAATCGCGCTGTCGGCAAGGGTGGAAATCTCGATGTCGCCTGCGCGGGTTGGACTGCTGGCTCCATTCCCGTCAAGTTTGCGCGGAAGGGCCAGCACCTCACCGGCACGCAGGTTGGTTTCAGGCGTCAATGCGTTGAAACGGGCAAGCTCGGATTCGCTCATGCCAATACGCTGCGCCACTGTCCCGACAGTGTCCCCGGCCCGGGCGACGGCGACTTCATAGTCCGGGTAACTGATAATACCCCGAGAATCCGGGCGCGGGCGCGCTGCGGTCGCCTGTCGCGCGGCCTCTGCCGTCGAGAAGCCATTGCCGGAATTGCGCATGTCGAGATCGAAATCGCTACATGCGCCCAAAGCAAATGTCGCTGCGCTGCACAGCAAAACTATCCGACTGTTCATCAACATCTGCTCAACCTTTTACCTTGCCGACCTTGTGCAGCGGTAGCCTCCGCTGTCATGTTGCTGGATGCCCGCTCAATGTCCCAGTCCCTCGACGAGAGGGACAAAGCGCACAGCGCGCAATTCTTCATAATCATACCCGGTTTCAGTACGCACTACACGAATTAATGTCTGCACAGTGTCAGACTGACCCACAGGCACCACCATAATACCCCCAACACGCAGTTGCGCCAATAGCGGCCCAGGCGGGTCTTCTGCGGCGGCGGTCACGATAATGCGATCAAAGGGGGTCAGATCGGGCAACCCATAGCTGCCATCGGAAATCATGCATGTGATATTGGTCAGACCAAGTTGATCGAACAGCTTCTGTGCCTCGCGCGCAAGGGGGCGATGACGCTCGACCGTGTAAACCCTGCGAGCAAGCTGGCTGAGGATCGCGGCCTGATAGCCTGACCCGGTTCCCACCTCAAGCACCTTGTCGCGCGGCCCTACCTTCAAGGCTTCGGTCATCAGCGCGACCACCGACGGCTGGCTGATCGTCTGCCCGCAGGCAATTGGCAGGGGCATGTCTTCATATGCGCGGTCCGAGAATATGCCAGTGACAAAGTCGCGCCGGTCAATCCGTTCCATGGCAGAAAGGACACGGGCATCGGTCACCCCGCGCGAACGAAGCGTGTAAATAAAGCGCATCCGCGCCTCTGTCAGGCCTTCTGGTGCATCTTCCGGTATGCTCATTCCAGCGCCTTTCGTACATCATCCAGCGCATCATGCGCAGTCAGATCGGCGCGCATCGGGGTTACCGAAATATATCCGTCAAGATTGACCGCTGCATCTGTTCCGGGGGCAGTCGGCAGATGCTGCGGTCCTCCCGTGATCCAAAGAAACTTGCGTCCGGATGGGGAGATATGCGGCTCCACCCCGAAGAATGTGTCCTTGCGGTACCCTTGTGGGGCAACCTTCAGGCCTTTGACCGCATCGCGACCGACAGGGGGGAAATTGACATTGTAGAACAGCCGGTAATCGCCCTGATCCCAGATCGCATCCTTTAGCAGTTTCTCGATCAGGTCCTTCCCATGCCCGATTGCGGCGTCAAACAGCGATGGCAACTCTTCCGAGAGTGGTCCCATGTATTGCGAAAGCGCGATTGCAGGCAGGCCTTGCAGGGCCGCCTCCATTGCGCCGCCCACAGTGCCGGAATACAGCGCATTCTCGGCCGAATTATTGCCACGGTTCACGCCCGACAGCACCAGGTCCGGCTGCGCGCCCTGCAACACGTCATAAATCCCCGCCAACACGCAATCAGCAGGAGAGCCTTCTGCCGCGTAGCGGCGAGGCCCTAATTTGGCGATCATGGTGGGGTGGGTGTAGCTGATGCAATGGGCAACGCCCGATTGCTCGAAAGCCGGGGCAACCACCCATACTTCACCATCATTCCCGGCGACCGCACGCGCGATTTCTTCCAGCACGGCAAGACCGGGCGCGTTGATTCCGTCATCATTGGTAACCAGAATGCGCATGCCGAGCTCCTTCTTGCGTCCTTGTCCCTGCTTAGTGCAGCGCCCCCTTGCGGGCAAGACCATCACGGCCCCAGAGCGCGCGTGGCGATAAATTGGCCGATACTGCACGTTTTGCTGGCGCATACCTGCCAACAGGCGCCTTGCGCCATTTTCGATCCGCGCGTATGTAGCCCGCGTGCGGATGGTCGGATGACCGCGTATACATGCAGCAATGCGTGTATCCGAGGAAAGTCCGGGCTCCATGAGGCAAGGGTGCCGGGTAACGCCCGGCTGGGGTAACCCAAGGGAAAGCGCCACAGAAAACAGACCGCCATGCCTTGCATGGTAAGGGTGAAACGGTGGGGTAAAAGCCCACCGCGGGACGGGCAACCGGACCGGCACGGCAAGCCCCACCCGGAGCAATGCCGAATAGGGATCTCACGCGGGCATGATCCGGGCAACCGG
>SLAT01000112.1 GCA_007126715.1 Roseinatronobacter sp. | reverse complement strand
GGGATTTCAGGAAATCGTGGTCAAAGTTGGAATAGGTGTACATGGCTGGCAATCCTTGTGTCTGTAAGGCAATTCAGGCGCAGGGTCAGTTACGACACATGCCATCTGCCTGTTTGCCATGCCGATAGTTGGACGGGCCGCGCGCGCGAAATGCCTCGCGGAAATGTGCGGGCTCTGGACCATTTGGGCCGCGATGCGCAGCCGCCAGATAGGGGCCCACAAGGCGCTCTGGCTGGGCCTGCGCAGCGGCCAGCGCTTCCGACGCTGCATCTGCATCATGGAACAATCGCGCCTGATCATGCGCGCGCGACCACCCGCCCTCAGCCGTCAGATAGACCACATCCCCTTCAAACAGATCATTGGCAGTCAGGACCGATGGCACGAAATCACGGCTCATTTCGCCACCTCCTGCAAGGCAAGGCTCTGTTGTGCCGCCCGTGGGGCCAACCCCAGCAGGATCACTGCAGGCCCATCCAGAGTGGCGGCCATATGCGGCAGGGTTGCCAGCGTTGCGCCAACAATCTGCTGATCGGCGCGCGAAGCGTTTTCAACCAGCGTAACCGGCATGTCTGGCGCAGCACCATGCATCAACAGACGCCCCTGCACGAAACGCGCCGCACGCTTGCCCATGTATAGCGCCGTTACTGCGCCGGGTTCGGCCAGCCCCTGCCAATCCTGATCCGCATAGCCATGCATGTCATGCGCTGTGACAAGACGCAGCGCATGATTGCGCCCGCGCGAGGTCAGGCTTTGCCCGATACTGGCCGCAGCGCTTGAGGCTGCCGTCACCCCCGGCACCACCTGCCAGGGAATTCCCGCCCCTTCCAATGCGGCGATCTCTTCATCCAATCGGCCAAATACAGAAGCATCGCCCCCCTTCAGGCGCACCACATGCGCGCCCTGCCCCGCATGCTCGACCATCAGCGCATGGATCACCTCTTGTGCGGTTGAAGGGCCGAAACCTTCCTTACCGACAGAAATGATCACCGCCTCGCGGCGTGCCAGTTCCAGAATCTCCGGGGTCACCAGACGGTCATGGATCACGACATCAGCGCGGTCCAGCAGGTTGCGCGCCTTCAGCGTCATCAGTTCAGGATCGCCCGGCCCCGCGCTGACAAAATCGACATGGCCTTGCGGGGTCGGCAAGTGGAGGTGTTGCGCCAGCAGGTCATCCAGCGCTTGCCTGACCCCCTCTTCTCCGGATGCACCAAGCGCGCGCGGGCCAGAAGCGTCATAATATTCAGCCCAGAATGCGCGGCGGCGCGGGCCTTGCGGCAGGGCCTCAGCCATCTTGCGAAATGATTTGCCGATCCGTGCAAGCACCCCAAGCGACGGCGGCAGGCTGCTTTCAAGATGCGCCTTGATCTTGCGCGCAAGCACAGGTGCCGCACCTTCGGTGCCGATCGCGACAACAACCGGATCACGGTCCACAATTGCAGGGGTGATGAAGTCGCTCTGTTGCAAATTGTCGACGATATTGACCAATGCACCCGCTGCATGTCCAAGTTCTGCGATACGTGCATCTTCGCTGACATTTCCGGTTGCGGCATAGACAAGGCGCGCCGCGCGCAGATCGCAGGCCAGCACGGGGCGGTTTACAAGCGTCACCCGCGGTGCAAGCGCCCTGATCTCTGGCGCGATGTCCGGGGCGCAAAGCGTGATCTGCGCTTCGGTCTTGAGAAGCAGCCGCAACTTGGCAAGCGCCATCTCTCCACCCCCACCGATAACGACATGTGCGCGGGCAAGATCAAGAAAGATGGGAAAATGCTGCATGGTGCGACTCCTTACGCTCTTGCAGCTTTATAGAATATTTTCCTGTTATTTAGCCATATACCTTTATTTAAAAGGACGTATACTACCTTATATGACAATTGTTAGAACTTATGTTCGCAATTTCGCATCGGGCAAACACAACCGTCTGCCGTTTTCACGCCAAGACGTCGTTCTGTTTCGCCCGCCCGCCTTGGCCTGAACGAAAAGACCCCGGAGCAAGTCCGGGGTCCGTTCGCAATTTAAAGTCAGTCGAGCATGTCAGCCCGGGGTGCGCTCTGCCCAGCCTGCGAAAATCTTTTCCAACGCGACCACGATGTAATACAGAACGATCCCCAGAAACGCCAAGGCGATGAGGACTGCAAACATCAACGGGAAATCGGAATTGGTGCGCCCGCTATCAAACAGCGCCCCAAGGCCGCGGCCATGCGGACTAACAATCTCCATCAGATTGGTGCCGATAAAGGCGAGAGTCACCGCCACCTTCAACGCGCCAAAGAATTCCGGCAAGGTCTTGGGCAGCGCAATCTTCCAGAAGATCGTCGCCTGAGATGCCCCAAGCGAGCGCAGGATATCGCGATATTCAGGCTCCAGCGTCGACAGACCGATCGAGACAGACACGGCGATCGGAAAGAACGAGATCATGAAGGCCAACAGCACGGTGTTGAAATCATGCTGGCCCACGAACATCAGGGCCACGATTGGCACGACAGTCGCCTTGGGAATCGCATTGAACCCCACCAGAAGCGGATAGAGCGCATCGCGCATAAGCCGCGAGAAGCCCATGATCATGCCAAGCAGCGTGCCAAAAAGCACAGCCAGCAACAGGCCCAGGACCGTGCGCCACAAGGTTTGCCACCCCATGGTCAGGAACAGGTTCCAATGTCGTTCATATGCCGGGGGCAAATCCGAGGGGGCAGCCATCTTGAATTTCGGCCAGCCGTTCACCCAGACCAGCCATTCCCAGAACGCCAGAAAGATGACGACCGCAATCAGCGGCACTGCAATGCCGCGCAGTGTTTTCCAAGCGGTCATGTGCGCGCCTCCTCTGCCGGGGCGCGACCCTGAGCTATCTGGATCTGGTGGCGCAGGATATTCAATTGTTCGGCCGCAATAGGCGTATAAAGGTCATCAAGCGTGCGCGGCCCATCTGACGGGATATCCAGCACATATTGCGTCCGCGCGGGCCGCCCTGACAACACCACCACCTGATCGGCAAGGAAAATCGACTCTCGCAGATCATGCGTAATCAGCACGCCGGTGAAGGGCTCGCGTTCCTTGACACGGTGCATGGTCTGCCACAAATCCTCTCGCGTGAACGCGTCCAACGCGCCAAACGGCTCGTCCAGGATGAGAACATCAGGTTGATGGATCAAGGCACGGCAGAGTGACGCACGCTGGCGCATACCGCCCGACAATTCCGAAGGCCGCTTATCCTCGAACCCCTCCAGCCCCACGAGAGACAAGAGGAAGCGCGCGCGATCTTCAGCCTGCTTCTTCGACAGCTTGGAAGGTACGATTTCCAGCGGCAGCAGCACGTTTTTCAGGATTGTACGCCATTCCAGCAAAACGGGGTTCTGAAAGGCCATGCCCACTGTCGACCGTGGCCCCCTGACGCGTTCGCCATGCAGCCAGACCTCTCCCTCATCGGGCTTCATCAGACCCGCAATCAGCCGGGTCAGCGTAGACTTACCGCAACCCGACGGGCCGACCACAGCAATGAAACCACCCTCCGGGACGCTGATCTCCAGCCCGTCAAGGACAGGCAAAGGCCCGGCATCCGTGCGGTAAGCATGGCGCACACCCTTGATTTCAATAAGATTTTGCATATTGTTCCTGCATCAAAAGACCAGCGCCACAACGGCGCTGGTCGACATCCGTATCGGCCTTAGTCCAGCTTGAAGCCGCCCTCTGGCAGAAAGGCATCTGTGAAATACAGGCTTGCATCAGGCTCTGTCTGATACTCGTAGGTCAGCTTGATCTGTTCGATCGAGTTGGCGAAACGGTCGTTATCGATAATCCCCATCCCGTTTTCCATGACCCAATCGGTCAAGACAGTGTCCTGCATCGCCAGTTCGAGGCGGCGCAACTCCAACTCGGCATCCATTGCGGGGTTCCGGCTGACAAGGCTTTCAATCGCCGCAGCAGGATCAGCAATCGTATCAACCCAGCCTTTTGCAACGGCCTCGAGAAAGCCTGAAACGGCATCCGGGTTTTCGGCTGCAAAGTCCGTATTCACGATAACAACATTGCCATAGAGGTCCACACCGTGATCCGCCATCAGGATGACGGTCAGGTCCTCCTCAGGAACACCAAGCCGCGCGGTGCTGAGGAAGGATGTGAAGGAAAAGCCCGTCACAGCCGCAACAGTGCCTTCTGCCAGCGATGGCTCTCGCGTGGGGAAGCCAACAGGTTCGATGGTGACAAGGCTGGCATCTATGCCGGTTTCGGCCACAAAGATCGGCCATTGCGCGAAAGCGCCATCCGGGGGTGGGGCGCCCAGCACGCGGCCCTCAAGATCGGATGGTGTCTCAATGCCCAGTGACTTACGACCCACAATGGCGAAAGGCGGCTTGTCATAGACCATCATCGCGCCGATGACGGGCGCATCCGGGTTCTGGTCCAGGAATTTGATAAGGCTATTGATATCGGCGAAACCCACAGGAAACGCCCCTGTTGCGACTTTCGGGATCGCATCAAGACTGCCTTGTCCGGCGGTTATTTCGACTTCCAGCCCCGCATCGGCGAAATACCCCTTGTCGATGGCAACGAAATACGGCGCGGATGGCCCCTCGAACCGCCAGTCAAGTGCGAATGGCATCGAGGTCTGCGCATGGGCAGCCACTGCAACAGCACTCAGGCCGATTGCCGTGAAAATACTACGGTGAAACATCAAGATCCCTCCTGTTGGACTTACTGTAACGGTCGTAAGCCTTGCTTTGGCCGATGTCATTGCCCGACCGATTGGTGCAGGCTTTGCGCGGCAATACTGCCGTATTCTTTGGCATCCAGCAGGAAGATGCAAGAAATTTGATCGTTAAGAGCGCGAACCGTCGCGGAAAGCATCACGCCGGCGCAACCACCAGCCTAAGCCGCCACCAAGGGCCAAACCCAAGGTTGCAGGCAGCACAAAGACAGACAACATGATAGCATAGACTAATCCGTCCATCTGAGAGCGGTTCTGCAAAGCGAATGCAAGGCCAATCGCTGCAAGCACATGCCCTGCCCCGAAGGCACCAAATGCGCGCTTCCAGCCATTGCGGAGGAGCACTGCGCCCAAAAGCGCCCCGGCCAACACCGAGGCAGACATGAAAATATAGATGCGCAGTTCAGGCCCCATCACGCGGCCTTTGTCTGCAACCGTGGCAACAGGCCATGCGCCCAGCCCGAAATCGTACCTGCGCCAAGGCAGACCACCATGTCGCCGGGTGCTGCATGTGCGCGCACAAGGGCTTCCAGTTCATCTTCCGTACTGACGGCAAAGGCCGCGCGATGCCCATGCGCTGCCAGCCCGGTCAACAGGTCATCACGGCTGGCCCCCGGAATAGGGTCCTCTCCAGCGGCATAAACCGGGGCAATACCGACAATGTCGGCCTCGTTGAAACAGGTACAGAAATCTTCAAACAGGCTTGAAAGTCTGGTGTAACGATGTGGCTGATGGACGACTATCACGCGCCCCTGCCCACCAAGTGCATGTCTTGCAGCCTTCAACACGGCTGAAATCTCGACCGGATGATGGCCGTAATCGTCAATTATGGTCACGCCCCCCACTTCACCCACGCGGGTAAAACGCCGGTTGACCCCGCCGAATTTCGCAAGCGCGCTGCGGATCTCGGTGGCATTCATGCCCAGATGCCGCGCCGCTGCAACAGCCGCGAGGGCATTGGACACATTGTGATCCCCCGGCATAGGCAAGGCACAATCTTTGACCACGCGCCCCTCATCCTGAAAGGCAATGTCGAATTTCGCGATACCTTTTTCATAATGCAGATTGATCGCACGAGTATCTGCCTGTGCATTGAAACCAAAAGTGACAACACGGCGGTCTGTCAGTTTCGCAACCAGCGCCTGAACTTCGGGGTGGTCCGTGCAGCAGATTGCTAACCCGTAAAACGGTATGCCTGACACGAAATCATAAAACCCTTTGCGCAAGGCATCGAAATCGCCCCAATGCTCCATGTGTTCGGGGTCGATATTGGTCACAATCGCCATTGTCGCAGGCAGTCGGTTGAAGGACCCGTCGCTTTCATCGGCCTCGACCACCATCCATTCGCCCGCACCGGCGCGCGCATTCGATCCATAGGCATGGATCACACCGCCATTGATGACAGTCGGGTCCAAGCCGCCTTCATCCAGCAGCGCCGCAACCATCGTGGTCGTGGTGGTCTTGCCATGCGTACCTGCAACCGCGATGTTCGAGCGCAGGCGCATCAACTCGGCCAGCATCTCGGCGCGGCGCACAACCGGCAGACCAAGACGGCGCGCTTGTAACAATTCGGGGTTGTCCGGCTTGATCGCGGTGGACACGACCACAACGGCGGCATCGCCAATATTCTCGGCTTTCTGGCCCACGAAAATCTCGGCCCCGAGCGTTTCCAGACGCTCGGTAATCGCACTGGCTTTCAAGTCTGACCCCTGCACCCGGTAACCATGTGTCATCAGGACTTCGGCTATCCCCGACATGCCAATGCCGCCGATGCCGATAAAATGGATCGGGCCGATATCGGTAGGCAGTTTTGTCGCCGGGCTCATGGTTTGTCCTTTCGGGCTAGGGCTTCGACCATCTCGGCGAGCCTTTCGGTTGCATCGGCACGCCCCGCCGACAGGGCGGCCTGTGCCATAGCCTGTGCGGCCTTTGGGTTGGTAAGGATCGCTTCAATACTCTCTGCCAGTGCAGCCGCCGATAGCTGCGCTTCCGGGAAAACGACCGCTGCATCGACGGATGACAGCATTTTGGCATTCGCCGCCTGATGATTTGCTGCCGCAGCAGCATAGGGCACCAGCACCGAAGGCCGCCCGATAATCGAGATATCGGCAACCGAAGACGCACCTGCGCGGCTTATGACAAGTTGGCATTCCGACAGGCGACGGGGAATATCGCCAAAAAACGGGGCAATTTCGGCGGCAACGCCGCCCGCTTCATAGGCGGCCACGACACGTTCGATATCCTCTTCGCGCGCCTGATGTGCAACGCCAAGATTGCGCTTGATCGCCTCGGGCAATAACGAAACAGCTTGTGGCACAACATCCGACAGGATGCGCGCGCCCTGCGACCCACCGATCACAAGCAGGTCCATAGGATAGTCACCGGGCGGGATATAGCCAGCACCTGCACGCTCCAACACGGCTGCGCGCACGGGGTTTCCGGTAAACTCGCCCTCGATCCCATCGGGCATCTGCATCGGCCAGATGCCACAGGCCAGTTTGTCCACGCGGCGCGCGAAAATCTGGTTAACGCGCCCCAGCACGCCGTTTTGTTCGTGGATCATACGCGGAACGCGCAACATCCAGGCCGCAGAAAGTGCCGGAATCGAAGGGTATCCCCCAAAGCCGACCACAACGCGCGGACGGTCGAACAGCATGGACAGCGCCGCCGAAAAGACCCCCGCCACCAGACGCAACGGCACCATGATCTTGTCAGCCAGCCCCCCGCGGGCAAAAGTGGCAGCCTTGACCTGTTCCACCTTGACCGCATCGGGAAAACCGCCAGCATACCTCGCGCCCCGCGCATCGGTCGACAGCTTCACCCGCCAGCCCCGCGCAAGCATCGCCTCGGCCAGCGCCTGGGCGGGAAACATATGCCCCCCCGTGCCCCCGGCAGCGATCAGTAGAAGTGGCGGTCTGGCCATGATATTACCCCTTAGGAATGCACGCGCCGCGACAACATATCGCCGATTTCGCCCTGAGGCCTTACCCGTGTGAACGCCAAGAGCATACCAATTGCGATACCTGTCGCAAGCAATGATGACCCTCCGTAGGACACGAACGGCAAAGTCATGCCTTTCGACGGAAGCAACCGGACCGCAACACCCATATTGATCATCGCCTGAATCGAGAAGACCACCACAATTCCGGTGCCCGCAAGGCGAATGAACGTGTCACGCTCGCGCATCAGTCGAAACAGCGACCGCATCAGGATCGTGGCATACAACCCGATAATGAACAACACCAGGATCAGGCCATATTCTTCGGCGGCAACAGCAATGATGAAATCGGTATGCGCATCGGGCAGGTTCCATTTCACTCGCCCCTCACCCACGCCAGCACCGAAAAAACCGCCCTCTGAAATGGCGTTTTGCGCGTAACCCATCTGGGTTCGCGGATCGACCTCTGCGGTCAGAAAGCCGTCTATACGTCGGGCAAAATGCTCTGAATTATGATAGGCGGCATATCCACCCGCCAGCACGATGCCAGCAAAGCCCAGCAGCAGGAACATGGGCGCGCCCGCGATAAAATACATCACCATCCAGCCCGCCGCGATCAGCGCAGCCTGTCCGAAATCCGGCTGAATGACCAAAAGCCCCAGAACCAGCATGGTAAAGCCCAGCGACAATGCCTGTCCGGGCGGGCCATTCGGCTCTCGTCCGGCGGCCATAAGCCATGCGGCAAAGACGGCCAGCATCGGCTTCAGAAACTCTGACGGTTGGAAAGACCCAAACCCAAGGCTGAACCAACGAACAGCCCCCTTGCCAAAATCCGTGCCAAAAAATGGCAGCAGCATCAGTGCCAGCAAGGACACAAAGAACCCGACAACGGCAAAGCGCCGAATACGTTCGGGAGAGCACATTGACAGCAGGATCATCGCCAATATGCCAAGGATGCCGAAAAACACCTGTCGCTGCACATAGAAAAAGGGCGGCAAGCCATTGCGCGTAGCCAATGGTGGCGAAGCGGCAAGCCCAAGCAGCAGGCCGACAGCCATCAAAAGAAGCACGGATGTCAGCGTCACTTTGTCAATTGTGCGCCACCAGCGCGGGAGTACTGGCTCCACCACGCGCGCGGGCGCGGTGCCATATACCATTTCGGTCATATTACTGCCTCGATCGAACTGCCGGGTATTCGCTACTTGCCTGTGATTGCCCGTTTGCCGGGTCTGTAAGTAAGACCGTAACCTGAAATCGCCACGCATTCCAGCATAAAGACGCATTAGCGCCCTGTGGGTAAGGCCCCGGCAACCCGGTTCAGCGTAAACTCGCCACCTCGTACGCTCGTAGCAAGGACCTTGATTGTCGCTGCATCACAAAGGGGTCCAACCCAAAGGAACACGACACTGACACGACACCCCCAAAACCTTGCGTCATTATGCGCGGCCTAGCGCTTTGCCGACCAACGCCCCGCCCGCGACGCGATGATACGCGGCAAGGGCAAAGGCACCATATGCACATCGCGGCCTGCCACGATCGCGCGGCCCCGCGGCACCAGCGCTGCAAGCGCGGGCGCATCATGGTCCAGCCCCCCGGTATAGGCCCCGAAAGCGGGCAGGATCAGATGCGCATCCCCGATCAGGAATGCAGGCAAGCGCTGGCCCGCGAGGCGTAATTTGGGATGATAATGCCCTGAAATATCAGGGCCAGTTTCAGCGATATGGCGCAAGTGCAACCCGGCGATCTGCTGCTGATCTGCCACCTTGCCCGGCAAACCATATGGCGCAGGGTCGTGATTGCCCGTAATCCAGAGCGTGTCATGGTGCTGGCATATCTGTTCCAGCATCTCGCGCTCGGCCCCCAGTTCCATGATGGCCGCGTCATCGTCGAAACTATCGCCAAGGCAGATCAGGCTTGCCGCGCCAGTGTCGTGCAACTCCGCGGCCAGTCGCTCCAGTGTTGCGCGCGTTTCAAAGGGTGGCAACAACGCGCCGCCGTGCCGCGCCATGCGTCCAGACTTGCCCAAGTGCAAATCCGCAACGATCAGCGCCCCTCTCTCAGGCCAGAATAGCGCGCCGGACGGACGCGCAATGAAATCCTGATCATGGAACCTAAAGCTGCAAGTTTTCATACTGGTGTCTTTGCGACAATCCCTTCCAGCGTCAAGCCAGCCTCTGCCATCATACGTGCGGCCTCATCTTCCAGCAACCGTGCGCTAGCAGCGCCCTTGATGGGAATGCGGCCTGCTTCCAGCATCAGCGGTGCGGCAAAAGGCGTAACATGCGGTGCCATCGAATGAACAAGCTGCGCCCGCGTGCGCAGCATTTCCTCGATCCGCCCGAAATCCGCCAGCCCACGCATCGATTCCGCACGTGTGATCTGCAAAAGCACATGGTCAGGGTCAAATTTGCGCAAGGTGTCATAGAGGATATCGCTGGAGAATGTCGCCTGCTTGCCAGATTTGCGCGCACCGGGCAGGTTGCGCTGGATCAGCCCTGCCACCGTGGCAACAGACCGAAAATTGCGTTTCATCATGGCGTTTTCGGCCAGCCAGTCCTGTAATCCGGCGCGCAACCCCTCAGGGTCAAGCAAGGGGGCGGGGTCGCGCACGGGTTCCAACCCCCAGATAAGGCATGCATAATCGGTTGCGACAAAACCAAGCGGGGCCAGCGCGTCACGCTCCATCCTGTGGGTCAGCAACAGACCAAGGGTCTGATTGGCATTGCGCCCGGCAAAGGAATACAGCGCGAAATACCACCGCCCACCGCGCTGGAAGCATTCGCTTGTCAGGGTGCCGGGTTGCGGCAGGCGGGAAACGCGCGCCTGCAGCGCCAGCCAGTCGCTTATGTGATCGGGCAGTGCCGCCCATGCCGCGCGATCCCCGATCAAACCCAGCACCCGCGCCGATAGTTCAGTTGAGGTTGCCATTTTCAGGCCATTGAATACCGCGATCTTTGGCTCTCTCGTCGGTTGCGGCGTGACCTCTACGATCATGACGCGCAAGCGGTCATAGCGCACGGTCTGTCCACCGATCAAAAAGGTATCTCCCGGCGAAAGTGCGGCGGCAAAACTCTCCTCGATCTCGCCCAGCGGAGCGCCTCCACGCGGGCCACGGCGCACAGTCAGCAGTTCCGGCGCAACGATCGTGCCAATATTCATCCGGATTGCCCTGGCCGCGCGCGGGTCGCGCAGATGCCACAGACCATCGCGCAAGACCAGACGTTGCCACCGGTCATAAGCGCGCAGCGCATAGCCCCCTGTTGCCGCGAAATCCATGCAGGCATCGAAGTCGGTGCGCGACAAGCCCATATAAGGGCCAGCGCGGGTGACTTCGGCAAACAAGGCATCCGCATCCAGCGGCGCGCCACAGGCCAGCAGCAGGATGTGCTGGCACAGAACGTCCAACCCCCCCACGGGTGCGCGCCCGTCGCCATCCAACTCACCCGCCTCGACCGCTTGCAGTGCTGCGATGCATTCCAACACTTCAAACCTGTTGGCCGGCACGATCCGTGCGCGCGACGGCGTGTCAAAGCGGTGATTTGCCCGCCCGATGCGCTGGACCAGCCGCTTGATGTTCTTGGGCGCACCTATCTGGATGACCAGATCCACATCGCCCCAATCCAGACCCATATCCAGACTGCCGGTTGCAACCACCGCGCGCAAGGCCCCCTCTGCCATCGCGGCTTCAACCCGGCGGCGCGCATCACGCGACAAGCTGCCATGATGCAACCCGATGGGCAGGTTTTCGTCATTCACGGCCCAAAGCGCTTGAAAGAACAACTCTGCTTGCGCGCGGGTGTTGATGAATACCAGCGTCAGCCGCGCATCTGCTACGGCGCGCATCACATCACGCGCCGCATAGGCCCCACCCGCCCCTGACCAGGGCGGCGCAGCGCTGGTGGGCAGCATGGCAATATCCGGCTGTGGGCCAGCATCTGCCACGACAATCTCGGCACCGCCCATGAACTGCGCCAGCGCGGCAGGGTTTTCAACCGTGGCCGACAGCCCCGCGACCTGCATATTCGGGGCCAGACTGCGCAGCCGTGACAGGCACAGCATCAACTGGTCACCGCGTTTCGATTCCGCCAAAGCATGAATTTCATCAATCACCACGCGCACCAGCGACCCAAAGATTTTTGGCGCTTCGGGATAGGACAGCATTAGCGCAAGGCTTTCCGGTGTCGTCAGCAGCACATGCGGCGGATCCACCCGCTGGCGTGCGCGCTGCGTGGCCGGTGTGTCGCCGGTCCGGTCCTCGATACGACATGTCAGGCCCAGATCCGCCACTGGCCGCGCCAGATTGCGGCCTATGTCGTGGGTCAATGCCTTCAGGGGCGACACATACAGCGTGTGCAGCCCCGCGCCCATCTCGCCACGACATGCCGCCGAGAGGGTCGCCAGAAACCCCGCCAATGTCTTGCCCCCACCGGTCGGTGCGATCAGCAGCGCATTTCGTTCGGCTTGAAGCATCTGCATCTGATGCCGATGTGGCGACCAGCCTTGCGCATCGAACCAGCGCGCAAGCGGCGCGGGCAGAGTTTCGGGGAGGGTCTGGTCAAAAGCGGGCATCTGGATTGCATCCTTCGGGCAGTGCTTAGGGTAAGCCAGATCAAGGCAATGACAACCAGTTGGGCTTTTGCTTCTTGCCCCAAGAGTGATAGGCCATGCAAACCAATTCAGGTTCAAGGACAGCCCCTGCCCCATGCCGCCCGATCCCATCGCTTGCCCTGTCTGCCTTGCACCGCACGCACGGCCCTTGCTGGTGGTCAAAGGTCAGGATTACTGGGCCTGCCCTTTGTGTGAAGCGCGGTTTCTGAATCCTGTGCACCACCCGTCCCGCGAGGCAGAACATGCCCAATACATGCTGCATGACAATGACGTGGATGACCAAAGCTACCGCCGGTTCCTGTCCAAGCTGGCAACGCCATTGCTGGACAAACTGACCGTTGGCGCAACGGGGTTGGATTATGGTTGCGGCCCCGGCCCCGCACTGGCCGACATCCTGCGCAAGGCTGGACATGCTGTAGCGCTGTATGATCCAGTTTTCGCGCCCAATGCGTCAGCGCTGGCCGAGCGTTATGATTTCGTGACCTGCACCGAAGTGGCAGAACATTTTCACGCACCTGCGGCGGAATTCGCACGACTGCGCGCGCTGGTTCGCCCCGGCGGTTGGCTTGCGATTATGACCTGTTTTCAGACGGATGATGCGCGGTTTGCCAACTGGCACTACCGCCTCGATATCACGCATGTCGTCTTCTACCGCGAAGCAACCTTCATGTTTCTGGCCAGAAACTGGGGCTGGACCTGTGAAGTGCCGACAAAAGATGTCGTCTTGATGCAGCGCCCGAAGGATGCGCCATGACAACGTGGTTGCATGAGGAACGGATCACGGCAGTTGAAAAGGTGCTGAATTCCAGCGCCGTGCGCAGTGTGCTGGATCTTGGTTGCGGCGACGGAGATTTTTTCCTGCGCATGGCAGCGCGTCCAGATATCACGCGCCTTGTGGGCATCGAGATTGACACAGGTGCCGCCGCGCGGCTGGAAACGCGCCTAAGCGCACAAGGCAGTGACGCGATGACAGAAATCAGAGCCGGTTCCATATTGTCACCCGACCCGCAATTGGCGGGATTTGATTGTGCTGTCATGATTGAGGTGATCGAACATCTTGACCCCGCCCATCTGTCGCAACTGGAACGCGCTCTGTTTAATATCTTGCGCCCCAAGCACATTATCCTGACCACGCCAAATGCTGAATTCAACCCGCTTCTGGGCGTTCCTGCGCACAGGTTTCGCCATCCCGGTCACCGGTTTGAATGGACCCGTGCGCGGTTTCAAAACTGGGCGCAGCGTGTTGCCTTGCGCGGCCATGCTAGCGTCAGTTTTGCAGATATCGGCGGTGCGCATCCAGAGCTTGGCGGGGCCAGCCAGATGGCGGTTTTTCACACACAGAAGCAGTGATTGCCCTTTCCCCAAGGGCCAATGCAGCTTATCTGCCGCGCATGAACAAACGACACAGATTCTGGGAGACGACTCCCCTCCACAAGATGACCCCGGACGAATGGGAGGCGTTGTGCGATGGCTGTGGCCGGTGCTGCCTGAACAAGCTGGAAGATATCGACACGGACGAGCTGATCTTCACACGTGTTGCATGCCGCCTGTTCGACGATACGACCTGCCGCTGCGCCAATTATGCGCAACGCAAGTCAATCGTGCCCGAATGCGTGGTGCTGACACCCGACACCCTGCATGAGATCGCCTATTGGATGCCTGAAACCTGTGCTTATCGCCTGTTGCACGAAGGCAAGCGCCTGCCCGATTGGCACCCGCTTGTCACAGGCGACCCCACATCGACACATGCGGCAGGCGTTTCGATGCAAGGCCGCACCGTGTCAGAACATGTGGTTCCTGTAGAGGATTGGGAAGATTACCCGCTGGACGAATGAAACGCTGCGACAGCTTTAGAAATTGCGCAACTGCAACTCGCGTGCGACCTCTGCACGGACCAGTTTACGAATATTCCGGGTAATTTTTTCGCCCAATTCGCCCTGCAATTCCTGCCGGACAATATGCGCGACAAGCTGATACAGGACGCCTTCGTCTATAACTTCATCACCCATAGAACTGGTAGTTTCCGGCACAGTGCCGACATGTCCCGGCTGCACGGGATTTGCAAGCATCGCCTCCAGCCGTGCAAGCGTCGCTTCGAGCGCGCTGTCTTCCAGACTGGCAGACAAATCTGCGTCTTCGGAATGTATTGTAAGTTGAGAAACATCTGCTTGCGGGTCGGGTTGGAGGTCAACATCCAATACCGGTGCAGACACCTTGCTGGCTGTAGAAATACGCCCCAGAAGCGATGTTGTGTCGGGATCGGCTGATGGTATTTCGCTGCTGGCATCTGCCTGCATGGAAGCACCGTCTTCTGGCACAGGAACTCCCTCCGACAGGGTCGTGTCAGACGGAATGTCCGATGCGCCAGCGTCAACCCGCAAGGCTGATGTCAGGATCAGCTTTTCACGCAAATCTTCTTGCGGTGCGGGTGTTTGGTTCGGATGTACGTCATGCGACACAATACGCCGGATCGAGGACAAGACATCCTCGATTTCACGTCGGGACATGGCTTCTGTCATTCTGCTTGCCCTCTTGTCACAATTTTCGCTGCATAAATCTGAACACTATGCGCATGTCACACACAAAACCCGCGGAAAGCACACCAGATAGTGTAGCGCGGTCTGGTTCGCGACACAATCCAGAAGTCTGGCTTTCATCACGCCGATCTGCGCATCCCTTCCGGGATTCTATTGGCGGCCAATTGATTGCAATACACGGTCCAGTGCCTCGCCTTGCGGAGAGGACAAAGGCGCATGGCTGACAGCGTTGTAATAGGCCTCGACATCATAGGTTGGAATTCCAAGCCCCAGATGATCGACAGTCAACAGCCCCATCGCAGCCAGCAAATTATAAGTAGCGATCTGTTGGGCTGCCTGCGCCTGCAAAAGTGTCGTGCGTGCATCAAGCAGGTCGGTTTCCGCATTCAGCACATCCAGTGTTGTACGCGCGCCAAGGCGGGCCTCTTCGCGGGTGCCATCAAATGCGCTTTCGGATGCACGTACCTGTTGCTGGCTGGCTGCAATGCGGGCGCTGGAAACATCGACATTCGCCCATGCCACAGCCACGTTCTGCAAGACCTGCGCAACCGTCTGATGCAATCTGGAGCGAGCTGCATCGCGCTGCGCAAGTGCGCGACGATGCGCGGCACTGACCCTGCCGCCCTGATAGATCGGGCGGTTATAACTAATACCGGCAGAGGCAGTTGTCCCCTCTCCGGTCAGGCCACCAAACTGGCGCCCGATTGAGGCTGACCCCGTAACAGCACCGCGACCTTCAGCAAGCGCGCTTTCAGCGGCCAGCTCTGCTGCGGTCACTTCATTCTGGCGCTGAGCAATAAGCGGATGTGTGCGCCGCGCGATATCCTGTGCCGTCTGAAGATTGCTTGCCGTGCGCGGCAATGCTGGTGGCGGGCGCAACTGCCCCGGATAAGCACCAGTCACCAGCTTGTAGAATTCACGCGCCGCCGCAAGATCACCCTCGGCAGCCGCCAATTGCGAACGCGCCGCTGCAAGACGGGCCTCTGCCAGTGACACATCAGTGCGCGTGATTTCACCCAACTCAAACCGCTCGCGCGCGGCGTTCAGTTCTTGCGTAATCACACGTTGTGTGGCCTGACTCAGCGACACGGCTTCGCTTGCGCTACGAACATCCATGAAGGCGGATACAGCGTCCAGCAGAACCTCTTGCTCGAAATTCACCAGCGCCTGTCTTAGCGCCAAGACCTGTGCCTTGGCCCCTTCGCGCGCCAGTTTTCCAACCCCGAAGTCGATCAGCGTGACCCGACCTTCCAGCCCGAAACTAAGGGTTGTTGATTGCTGCCCGCCTGACCCGATATTCGTGCGCGTGTTCGTTATGAAATCCAGCACGGGCCTGAGCCGTGCGACCGAAAGCGCAACATCTTCATCGGCTGCACGCAGAACAGCGCGGTTTTGCTCCAGCAGGTCCGAACTGCGATATGCTGCGATGAACGTATCAGCAAGTGACTGCGCGGCAGCTGGCCCAGTGGCTATACATAATGCCACCGCAAGCGCAGATAGTTTCTTGGTATGTTTCATTATGTCCGCCTCTTGATGCTATTTTTATGGGCCACCACTCACTTGGAACACAACTTAGAATACAAACTCGTGATCTTTTGAAAACCCCGGCAAAACTGGTGCGGCTGCATTAAAAATGTCACGCCAGATTATGTGATCCTCCTTGCGCAGCCCCAAGCGCACAACGCCCAGCGCACCTTCCATGAACACTGCCGCCACGCGTCCTGTATCGCTTAACTGACTGACAAGTTCTTTTGGAAAGCGCTCTATCCCGCCTTGCAGGATCATCACATCATAGGGCGCGTGCTCTGGTGCACCCTCGACCAGCTTGCCAGTGTGCAGCACCACAGTCTCTGCCCCAGCTTGCGCCAGCGCATCACTTGCAGCACGGGCAAGCGCCTCGTCTTCCTCGACAGCGACAACGGCTTGCGCCATCCGCAAGATGACTGCCGCAGAATATCCGGTTCCGCAGCCTATATCGAGAACAAGATCATCGGACGTAATTTCCAACGCGTCGATCATCTTGGCAAGGGTACGCGGGTCCAGCAAAACACGACCATTTTCCAGAACAAGGTTTTCACCGACATAGGCCGCCTCGACCTTAGCTTCCGGGACAAATTTCTCGCGCGGCACGTCCAGCATCGCGTCAATGATGGGAAATTTCGTAACATCAGAGGGGCGCACTTGCGTGTCCACCATTATTCTGCGGCGAGCGGCGAAATCGGTCATGGACTGAACTCTTGCGGTTTAACTGGGCTTGGCGCAATCTTTGCCACAGAACCGCTGCGCCCGCAACACGCGAGCGTATGCTTCATTCATTCACGGGCTTTGTGCCACCGGGCGCCTGTGCTAAGTCATCCCCAACTATTGATGAGGGAGTGAAAGAATGCACCTGAACGTCTATCTCGCGGGCGAAATCCACACTGATTGGCGTGAACAGATCATGTCTGGCGCAAAGGATCTTGCGATCACATTCACAGGGCCAGTCACCGATCATGGCGCGTCTGATGATTGTGGCGTGGCCATTCTTGGGCGAGAAGAGCAAAAGTTCTGGCACGACCACAAGGGTGCAAAGCTGAACGCGATCCGCACCCGCAAGACACTGGCAGAGGCAGATGTTGTCGTCGTGCGCTTTGGCGACAAATACCGACAGTGGAACGCAGCATTCGACGCGGGCTATGCGGCAGCGCTTGGCAAATCCATCATCGTTTTGCACGGGGCAGAGCATCAGCACGCCCTGAAAGAAGTGGACGCAGCCGCCCTTGCCGTGGCCGAAACACCCGAGCAGGTTGTCAACCTTTTGCGCTACACACTTCATGGGACATTGCCCTGATGCGAAAGCATTAACGGACGTAAAATACGGGTTTCGAACCTTCTTTTTCCCGATATAGATAACCTTATTTGTCTAACGGGGAAAGGATTACCCATGCTTAAAGAGTTCAAGGTATTTATAGCTCGCGGCAATGCGCTTGATATGGCTGTTGGCATCATTATCGGCGCAGCGTTTACCGCGATTGTCACATCGCTTGTGGATGATCTGGTGAATCCGCTGATCGGCATTTTTGTAGGCGGCGTCGACTTCAGCGCTATTAGTTTCGGGCTTGGTGACGCGCAATTCATGGTCGGAAATTTTATAAATGCTGTTATCAAGTTTCTGATCATAGCCTTTGTCGTGTTCATGCTGGTCCGCACGATCAACAAACTGGGCAACATGAACAAGAAAGAAGAAGAGCCAACCCCGGACGAGCCGGCAGGCCCGACAGTAGAGCAATTGCTGGCCGAGATCCGTGACACGCTGCGGTCGAACTAAATCACCAAGTGGCGGCCAAGGCCGCCCTTTCTCAAACACGCAACCGTCAGATATCGATTGCCGTGGTTTTCACCACTGTTCGCAGGGCGAATGACGATTGCATTTGCGTGACACCGGGCAATCGGCTCAGGTAGCGGCGGTGGATGCGCGCGAAATCTTCGGTATCGGCGGCAATGATCTTCAGCAGGTAATCCGCGGCCCCTGCCATCAGGTGACATTCCAGAATATCGGGCACGCGCGCAACTTCTCGCTCGAACGCGTCCAGTATCTCGTCACTTTGGCCCGATAGTTTGATTTCGACATATACAACTGTCGGACGGCCAATCCGCTTGAGGTCAAGAAGTGCTACATAATCCGCGATGAACCCTTCGCCCTCCAGCCGTTGCACACGACGATGACAGGCCGAAGGGGAAAGATGCACAAGTTCGGCCAGTTCAGCATTCGTCACACGACCCTGGCGTTGCAACACCCTCAATATCCGTCGATCTGTCGCGTCTAGCTGCATTGCAGCGCAACCTTCTTCTGAAATTTGGCCGTTTGTTGCACGTTTCTACGTCAGAACTTGGTCAATTGGCGCCAAGTGTCAAGGAATTCCGTAGTCTTTTCCGATATTCTTCGGGCAGCTTATGAAGGAGGAGACAAAGATGCTTATTGGATGCCCAAGGGAAATCAAGCCACAGGAATTTCGTGTGGGTCTGACACCATATGCCGCGCAAGAGGCCATTGCACATGGCCATCAGGTCATGGTCGAGACAGGCGCGGGGACGGGTTCGGGCTTTGGTGATGACGATTATATCGCCGCAGGTGCGCAGATCGTCGACCGCGCAGAAGAAGTCTTTGAGCGCGCCGAGATGGTGGTAAAGGTCAAGGAACCGCAGGCCAATGAGCGCAAGCAACTGCGCGAAGGTCAGGTGTTGTTCACATATCTGCATCTCGCGCCGGACCCGGCACAGACCCGCGACCTGCTTGAATCGGGTGTCACGGCGATTGCCTATGAGACGGTAACCGACCGCAATGGCGGTTTGCCATTGCTGGCCCCCATGTCGGAAGTGGCGGGGCGGTTGGCGCCTCAGATGGGGGCTTGGGCGCTGCAAAAGGCCAATGGCGGGCGCGGTGTTCTGATGGGCGGGGTGCCCGGCGTGCGCCCTGCCGATGTGGTCATCATCGGTGGCGGGGTCGTCGGCACCGCATCGGCCCGCGTCGCGGTGGGGATGGGCGCGAATGTGACAATTCTGGACCGCTCTATCCAGCGCATGTCCTATCTGGACGACATCTTTCATGGCCGACTGACCACGCAATTCTCTGACACCGCCGCGATTGCAGGGTTGATCGAGCGCGCGGATATGGTGATTGGGGCTGTCCTTATTCCCGGTGCCGCTGCACCCAAGCTGATCCGGCGTGACCAATTGGCACAGATGAAACCCGGTGCGGTGCTGGTGGATGTCGCCATTGATCAGGGCGGGTGCTTTGAGACATCGCACGCTACAACGCATCAGGACCCGATCTACGAGGTGGATGGCATACTACATTATTGCGTTGCCAATATGCCCGGCGCAGTTGCGCGCAGCGCGACAATCGCCTTGGGCAATGCCACCATGCCCTTCATGCTGGCGCTGGCCGACAAAGGCTGGCGCAAAGCTTGCGAGGATGACCCGCATCTGCTGGAAGGGCTGAACACACATGCGGGCCACCTGACCTATTATGCTGTGGGCAAAGCGCTGGGGATTGACGTGCTTGCCCCAAGCAAGGCGCTGAAAGCCTGACCAGAACAGAGACAGATTGCGACCGCCCGCCCCTTTACGGGCGGGCTTTTTATTGCCCGATATAAGACCAGCAATCAGAAACCATTAACATTCAAATCTTGCAATATGTATTCGACAGTATATATTCATCCCAGACACCGAGTATGGAGGCATCAGATGCAACCCGAGATTACAGCTTTTTTCGATGAAGACACCTTTACCGTTACTTACGTCGTCCGCGACCCGGCAAGCAAGAAATGCGCGGTTGTCGATTCGGTCCTCGATTTCGACTATGCATCCGGCCACACCGACACCCGCTCGGCCGATGCCGTGATCGCTTTCATCAAGGACAAGGGCTATGAGGTGCAATGGCTGCTGGAAACTCATGTCCATGCAGACCACCTGTCCGCAGCGCCCTATATCCAGCGCGAACTGGGCGGCAAGATCGCAATTGGCGAAAATATCTGCATCGTGCAGGACACATTCGGCAAAGTCTTTAACGAGGGCACCGAATTCCAGCGCGACGGCAGCCAGTTCGATGCATTGCTCAAGGAAGGCGACAGCTTCCATATCGGCCAGATGCGTGGCGATGTGATGCATACGCCCGGCCATACGCCCGCCTGCATGACCTATGTGATCGGAGATGCCGCCTTTGTGGGCGACACGCTGTTCATGCCAGATTTCGGCACGGCGCGCTGCGACTTTCCCGGTGGCTCTGCCGAGACGATGTGGGATTCGGTGCAGAAAATCCTGTCCCTGCCTGATGAGACACGCATCTTCGTGGGCCATGACTACAAAGCCGAAGGGCGCGATACCTTTGCATGGGAAACCACTGTGGGCGCGCAAAAGCGCATGAACAAGCATGTCGGCGAGGGCAAGTCCAAGGAAGATTTTGTCCGCGCACGCAATGAACGCGATGCACAACTGGGCATGCCCCGGCTGATCGTGCCATCGCTTCAGGTCAATATGCGCGCAGGCCAGATGCCGCCCGCCGAAGATAATGGCACGGTCTATCTGAAAGTGCCGGTCAATACGCTCTGACCACCGCGCCATGACATACAACACAGGCGCGGCATTCGACGGCCGCGCCGATTTGCGAACAGGAATATGACAATGATTCAAACAGACTGGATCTGGGGGCTTGTTGGCGGCCTGATGATCGGCAGCGCGGCGGCTATCCTGCTTCTGGGCAATGGCCGGATCATGGGGGCCAGCGGGATAATTGGCGGGCTTGTGGACCGATCGGGCCTTGGTGACTGGGCCGAGCGCGTCGCTTTTCTGGCGGCACTTGTGGTCATCCCCGCGCTGATGCTGCCACTCTATAATGTAGAGATATCGACCAAGATAACATCCAACCTTGGGATCGTCATTGCAGGTGGGTTGATGGTCGGCCTTGGGACACGGCTCGCAATGGGCTGCACCTCCGGCCACGGGGTCTGCGGAATTTCGCGCTTCTCGCTGCGCGGTATCGTGGCGACTGTATTTTACTTGCTGGCTGGCGGCATCGCGATGGTGCTGTTCCGGCATGGACTGGGGTTGATCTGATGCAGCGTATTGTTATTTCGGCGCTTTCGGGCGGATTGTTTGGCGCGGGACTTCTGGTTTCGGGCATGACGGACACAACCAAAGTTCAGGGTTGGTTGGATATTTTTGGCGCATGGGACCCGACATTGGCCTTTGTGCTTGGCGGGGCGATCCTGCCCATGATGCTTGCGTGGCAAATGACCACAAAGCGCGCCACCTCGCTTGCCGGGGCACCATTTCCATCCAAGCCCGACCCACGGCTAGGACATAACCTCATCATCGGCTCGGTCCTGTTCGGGGCTGGCTGGGGGCTGGTCGGGCTGTGCCCCGGCCCGGCGATTGCTTCGCTCAGTTGGGGCGGGACCGGCGGGATCGTCTTTATCCTTGCCATGATCGCAGGTATGATGGCCGCACCTTCCCTTCGCCTGCGCATTGATAAAGTCGCAGCCATCTGACCCGGAGATATTCATGGAAATCCGCCCCTTGACCGATGATTACGCTGTCTCACCCCAGATCGCGCCCGAAGATGTGGGCGCGATTGTCGAGGCAGGGTTTACGACATTGGTCTGCAACCGCCCTGACGGTGAAATTCCGCCCGAAGTTCAGGCGGATGCCATTCGCAAGGCCGCAGAGGCCGCCGGACTGCGATTCATCCTGAATCCGGTTATCGGAGGGGCCATCTCAATGGAGAATGTCACTGCGCAGGCGACCGCGATGGACCAGAGCGATGGGCCAGTGCTGGCCTATTGTGCCTCTGGCAATCGCTCGTCGATTGTCTGGGCGCTTGCACATGCGGGACAGCGCCCCACAGATGAACTGATCGCTATTCCCGCCCGGCACGGCTATGGGCTGGAACCGTTTCGTGCGACCATCGACCAGCTAGCCCAAGACTGAGCCCCCGGCGCTAGTCTTGATATGTGGGTATGAATATTCAGGCCATGCCCCTAATGGGGGGCGTGGTTCGTACCCTCGGGTGCGTATTATCCGCATATGATCTGCCTTCTGCCGACCGATAACAGACTGTTCTGCTGCCAGCGCTGTCGTTCATTGCACAATGCTGCGACTGCCATCATGCATCAGGCGTGTCGGGCGCGGCCTGAGGGGCTGCATCAATCTCTGCCAAAGATTCGGGCTCACCCGCGCTTGGTACAAATGGCGGCTGCGAAGGCTGGCCCCACACTATCGACGCAGGCAGCGCAAACTGTGGGACACTGGCACCCGTCGCATCGGTCAAGTGACCGGGATCAGCGGTCAGGCGAACGGCCCGTTGTCCGCGCGCCTGGCCAAGACGGCCGATACCTAGCGCGGTATGTGCGATACTCTCCAGTGTCAGCGTTTCCAGTGCCGAATCTGGCAGGCGCAACATATCCCCGACCCGCAAGCGCAATGCATCCGTCAAGGTCAGTTGGACCCGGCACAGAACAGATTCCAGAACGACACCACTTTCGCTGATAGCGACCTGCAACCGTTCTTGCCAGTCGCTCTCCAGTTCTGCATCTTGCAAATCGGCCTGAGACAGGGAATGCGATTTCACCTCGGGTTCGGGTAGGATAAGGAACCAATCCCCTTCTTTGGCACCAAACCCCAAGGCAACATGAAGGCGCAGGATATGAAACTGCCCCTCTTCCAACATCAGCCCCAAGGGACGCGGATTATCAATAAAAGACCCGTATCCATAGCCCGACACCAACGCAGACTGTGGCAACTCCGCACAGCGGGCTTCCGCAAGCCGCAGGAAAGTATCGATCATGGGCGCCAACAAGGCCGCGTCCATGCGGGTTGGGATGCGTGGCGCGACCTCTGCCTGATCGACACGCCCTGTCGTCTGTGCTTCGACCATACCCGCCAGCACGGCGGGGCTTGCCATCAGCAACCCCATACGGTCGCCCCGCCCTTCCAGCAGCGCCAGAAACATGCCCGACTCAGCCAGATCCAAAACTTCGGCAAGCGCGCCCGTTGTCAGCGTTACGCCCCGAACAATGCCCTCAAGGCCGCGGCAATCTGCCGACATACGCCCGAAAGCAACCCGTAAAGCCGCCTCAAAAACTGCACGTTGCTGCGCTTGTGCCGCGCGGTGACGCGTTGCCATCTTGCCCAGTGCGTTGCCGCGCACCGTTTCATCCATCACTTTTGCTTCTGCTTGATCCATCATCATTCGCGCCACCCGTCCTGCGCTGATCTTGGCGCAAAAGGGTTAGCAAAGGCTGAACATCAGCAGAACATCCGGGACTTCCAGGTTAAATCTGGCATACGGGAAGCGAGCGTGTGAATTCGGCGATATCATTGCGCTTGCGTGCATCACGCATGGGCGGCCAGTCTTTGGCGACCCCGCCCCAATTTCCTGCACTGCCCACAACAACCTTGTCCCGCTCAACCGCCTGTGCAGCGATGCGCGCGGCACAGCGCAGGTTCGTAGCGCCATCATACAACCCGTTGGGATGCGACAGATCACACCCGTAATACCGCGCGGATGTTGGCCAGATCTGCAACAGGCCACGATAACGCCCGCCTGCCCCGGCAGCGTCGGGCCGCCATGTGCTTTCATATCCTGCAAGCCCAGAGAACAAGGCCGTCCAGAATGCCTTGCGGCCATCCTTGTCAGCTGCTTCATATCCCGGGCAGAATGCATCAATATCCTGAGGCACAGTTGACACCAGCGCGCGACCGTCAGTTTCAAGTGCGGCGAATTTTGCAGCCGTCCAGCGATCGGCCTCGGGGCGATGGTCCCAGCGTGTGGTGACTTGCGCTGCACGTGTTGCCTCTACGGCAGTATCCGGCGTCGCCAATGTGCATCCGGCAGTGAAAGCAGCAACTCCAAGAGCGGCCAGCATAGAAAGCGGCAGAAAACGCGACATTGAATTTCCATAGGTGGCGCAGCCCCAAAATGCGCTGCAGCGCGGCGTATGACTCCGAATCGTTGCAAAAGGCAAATCGGTGGGACAACAACACTCCATACTCGGCGGGGTTTTGCCGACCCGCCCCTTGCTGCGCCGCAAAGGCAACGCTAGAAAGCCCCGAACACACCCCCTGACAAGGATATGTATCAGCCATGCTGGACCTGAGTTTCGAGCCGCCCAAACCCAAGGTGATCTCTGGCGCGACCGGCGCATGGGAACTGGTCATCGGGATGGAGATACATGCGCAGGTCTCAAGCCAGGCCAAACTGTTTTCAGGGGCATCTACCCGCTTTGGTGCCGAACCGAATGCCAATGTGGCCTTCGTCGATGCGGCAATGCCGGGGATGCTGCCGGTCGTGAATGAATTTTGCATTGAACAGGCCGTGCGAACCGGGCTGGGCCTGAAGGCGCAGATCAACCTGCGCTCTGCCTTTGACCGCAAGAATTATTTTTATCCCGACCTGCCGCAAGGCTATCAGATCAGCCAGCTTTATCACCCGCTGGTGGGCGAAGGCGAAGTGCTGGTCGAAATGGGCGCGGGTGTCGCACGACTGGTTCGCATCGAGCGTATCCATGTGGAACAGGACGCGGGCAAATCCATTCATGATATGGACCCGAACATGTCTTTCGTGGACCTGAACCGGACCGGTGTTGCCCTGATGGAGATTGTCAGCCGCCCTGACATCCGTGGCCCCGAAGAAGCCGCAGCCTATGTCACCAAGCTGCGCCAGATCCTGCGCTATCTGGGCACCTGCGATGGCAATATGCAAAACGGCAATCTGCGCGCGGATGTAAACGTGTCGGTCTGCCGCCCCGGACAATATGAGAAATATCAGGAAACACAGGATTTCGGCCATCTTGGCACGCGCTGCGAGATCAAGAACATGAACTCCATGCGGTTCATTCAGGCGGCCATAGATTATGAAGCGCGCCGCCAGATCGCCATCCTGGAGGATGGCGGCAGCGTGGTGCAGGAAACGCGGCTCTATGACCCCGACAAGGGCGAGACGCGCTCGATGCGGTCCAAGGAAGAAGCGCATGATTACCGCTACTTCCCCTGCCCCGATCTGCTACCGCTGGAAATTGAGCAAGCCTGGGTCGATGACATCGCCGCCAGCCTGCCGGAATTGCCCGATGCCAAGAAAGCGCGCTTCATGGCTGATTTTGGCCTGACCGACTATGATGCCAGCGTGTTGACAGCGGATGTGGCCAATGCGTCCTATTTCGAGGCGGTGGCAGCAGAGGCAGGTGATGGCAAGCTGGCGGCCAACTGGGTCATCAACGAGTTGTTCGGACGGTTGAAGAAAGAAGGGCATGACATCACCGGCAGCCCGGTTTCGACCGCGCAACTGGCAGGTATTATTGCGCTGATCAAGGCCGGGGACATTTCAGGCAAGATCGCAAAGGACCTGTTCGAGATTGTCTATACAGAGGGTGGTGACCCCGCGCAGATCGTCGAAGTGCGTGGCCTGAAGCAGGTGACCGATACTGGCGCGATCGAACTGGCCGTGGATGAGATCATCGCGGCAAATCCCGCTCAGGTGGAGAAGGCCAAGCAGAACCCCAAGCTTGCGGGCTGGTTTGTGGGGCAAGTGATGAAGGCGACCGGTGGCAAGGCTAACCCTGCGGCGGTCAACCAGATTGTCAGCGCGAAGTTGGGGCTGTAGCCGCTCGAACGG
>SLAT01000142.1 GCA_007126715.1 Roseinatronobacter sp. | reverse complement strand
CGCGCGCACCTGCGCCAGAACATTTTGATAACTGCCTTCGCCTGTTTCCTGCCAGCGGCGACGGGCACGTGTCTCGGGACTGGCCGTGACAAACAGTTTCACCTCGGCCTCGGGGCAGATCACAGTTCCGATGTCACGTCCATCAAGGACAGCGCCGCCCTCACGGCGGGCAAAGTCACGCTGAAATGCCACCAGCGCTGCGCGCACTTCAGGAATGACAGCAACCCTGCTTGCGGCCTCGCCTGCTGCAAGGCTGCGCAGATCATCGCGCAACAGGTCTGATGGGGTCAGGCTACACGCTGCCGCGACCGGGTCGCCCCCTTTCACGCCAACGGCACGATATAGCAACCCCGTATCCAGATGCGCCGCCCCCAGGCTTTCTGCCACTGCACGGCTGATCGTGCCTTTTCCTGCCGCTGCTGGCCCGTCAATCGCGATAGTGAACTTCATTCTGCCTTCCTGATCCCCTGTTCTCTCATGTCCATGCTGGAAGGAATAAACAAGCTTTTGCCGGCTTTGAAGTTTTTCCTGCAACGCGTGGTGTAATTTGCACGAGATCGCATTATACTAGATGCTCATACAAGGCGTTTGCGCCAGTTTCTTCCCGGGGTTTGAATGTTTGATCTAAAACCGAGCTTTGCAGCCATCGTGCTTGTTGTTGCCGGGCTTGCGCATCCGGCGCTTGGGCAGGATCGTGCCTTATCCTTCTCACTCACAGGTGGCGCGGGTGTTGCCCCTCGCTATTTCGGGGCGGATGACCACAGGGTAAGCCCTGCCGGGCGCCTTGGCTTCACCGGTCTGCGTGTTGGCTCGGTGCAACTGGGCGACCCGGATGGACCGGCCCGCTTTGTCGAAGGTACACGCGTGCGCGGCGCATTGCGCTACATTCCCGAACGCAAAGGCCGGGATGAACTGGCGGGACTGAAAGATGTTGATGCCGCACTTGAGATTGGTCTGGGCCTGCACCATGCTGCCGAATGGTGGGAAATATACGGCGACCTTCGATATGGTGTGATCGGCCACAATGCCATCGCCGGTGAGATCGGGGCAAACCTGATCTATCGCGCCGATGACGGCTTGACTATTTTCGCCGGGCCACGCGCGGATTTCGGGAACGCGCGTTTTGCCCGTACCTATTTCGGAATGACCGACGCAGAGGCGGCAGCATTGCCCGCAGGGTCCGATCTGGCCGCCTATAGACCGTCTGGTGGATTTCATTCTGTGGGCATGGAAGTAGGTGCCTATCAGCCCCTCAGTGCAGATTGGGGTATCTCTGGGATGGTGCGCTATGACCGGCTGCGCGGAGATGCAGCAGCATCGCCAATCGTACAGCAAGGTACCCGTAACCAGATATCAGCAGAAATTGGCCTGACGCGGCATTTCAACCTGCGCTTCTGAAGGCAAGGCCAGTATCAAGCGGTCAAGACGTGACCATTTGGTGACTATGGCATGGTCTTTGCACACAAGGCGCGCTACTTCTGGACAAAATCCTTGACCCGGAGGCCACATGACCCGCTGCTTGCCGACCGATGCACAGCCTTTCTCGCTGGAAAAAATCACTGCCCATGAAGGGCGCGTCATTGTTTTTGCCGATATGGATAGCCCCCTGCCCCAAGCGGCAAACCACGTGGATACCCTGACCCAAGGCGCCGTAAAGCGCGCGATTGCCAGCGCTGCCTTCACAAAATTGAAGCCGGGGGCAGCAGTGCAGCTTGGCTGGCCTTCCAACATGGCCGCTGAGTCGCTTCACATCATCCGTATGCCGTCAAACCCTAGTTCGGCCGATCTGCGCGCGGCGGGTATAAGCATTGGCAAGACGCAGGGCGAAAGCGCGACATTGATTTGCGCTGACACTCTACCTGTTGAACAAATGGCACAGGCGGCCATGCTGCGCGCCTATCAATACGAAGCCCAGAAATCCGATCCGAAACCTGATTATGGGCCGCTACATGTTATGGTCGAGGATACGGAACAGGCCGAAGACGCGCTGCGATTGGCGGCGTGCATGGCACGCGCGGTGCATCTGACGCGCGATCTGGTCAATGCGCCAGCCAATATCCTGACCACAACCAGCTTTGCCCAACAGATCGAGGGGATGACCAGTCTTGGCCTGAAGATCGAGATACTGGATGAGGCACAGATGGAAAAGCTGGGAATGCGCGCCCTGCTTGCAGTCGGGCAAGGGTCCGAAAGCCCCTCGAAACTGGCGATCCTGCGCTGGGAAGGAGCCAGTGGCGCACCCCTAGCCATCGTCGGCAAGGGCGTGATGTTTGACACTGGCGGCGTATCCTTGAAACAGGCCGGTGGCATGGAAGAGATGACCATGGACATGGGCGGCGCGGCTGTCACCGTTGGACTGATGCAAGCGCTGGCCGAACGCAAGGCACCTGCGCATGTGATCGGGCTGGTCGGGCTGGTTGAGAATATGCCCGATGGGCGCGCACAACGACCCGGCGATGTTGTGCGTTCCATGAAGGGCGACATGATCGAGGTCATCAATACCGACGCCGAGGGGCGCATGGTGCTGGCCGATGTGCTCTGGTATGCGCAGACCCGGTTCAACCCGCGCGCGGTCATTGACCTTGCAACCCTGACCGGGGCCATCATCATTGCGCTTGGTCATGACAAGGCAGGCGTGTTCTCCAATAACGACGAACTGGCAAATGGCGTTTTGCAGGCGGCCGCAGAGGTTGGCGAAGGGGCGTGGCGCATGCCGCTGGACCCCTGCTATGATACGCTTATCAAGTCACGCATCGGCGATGTTAAGAATTCAGGCGGGCGGCCCGCAGGCTCGATCACGGCGGCGCAATTTCTGCAACGCTTCATCCAGCCTGACACACCTTGGGTGCATCTTGATATTGCCGGTGTGGCCCTGACAAAAACCGACAGCGCCCACGCACCGAAGGGCGCATCCGGCTGGGGTGTGCTGGCACTTGATGCGCTGATCCGGGCCCGATTTGAAAACGGGTGACGCAGGATGGGCAAGGCGATGTTCTATCACCTGACACGAAACCCGTTGGAAGTCACAGCCGCCAACCTGCTGACACGTGCCCTGGCGCAGGGAATGCGGGTGGCGGTTCGCGCGAGAGAGGGCGCGCGACTGGAATGGCTGGATTCAGCTCTGTGGCTTGGCAATAAGGACAACTTCCTGCCTCATGGGGTGGCCGGTGGCCCATATGATGCCGATCAGCCAATCTTGCTGACCACACAGACCGAAAGCCCGAATGCGGCGAAGATCGTGATGGCCATCGACTCTGCCGAGGCGCTTCCACAAGAGGTCGCGCACCTTGAGCGGCTCTGGATACTGTTTGACGGCAATGATCCAGATGCGGTGGCACATGCGAGGGGGCAATGGAAAGCGATGGCTGGCGCAGGTATCGTGGCAGAATATTGGTCGGAAGACAGCGGTCGGTGGGAAATGAAGGCACAGACGGGCAGCTGATGGTCAACTCCTGTCCACGGGGTCCTTTCCACAACGCCGTATAGGTCGGCTCAGCGGGACAAAGCCGCTGGTCGCTGGCGTCTCATGCGCGGAATCAAGGCCGAAGGCCGCCGCGCATCGCCGGGCCGCCCCCACGGCACGGCGATTTGGCAGCCGCCAGCGCAAAGATCTGATCTTATGCGGATTTGGCCAGCATAAACCGCTACAGATTGAATCTAGGATCGCCGCACCGCGGCCCGGCGCTGTGCAGCTTCGCGCTAACATCCACCGACCAGAAAGCCCTCAAAACCATTACCGGTACCCCATTCAAACGTAGCCTACACTGGAGCTCGGCCTGTAACGCGCAGGCACAGCAGGTGTCATTTGCCGCACAGCTGCTGTGGCCTGATGCGGAATGGCGCTACTATACCCGGCGCAGCTATGTGTCCGACATCACAATCAGAGGACTCATACCATGACCAACACAACCCTACTCCTTGTCGCGCGTATTTTTCTGGGGCTGCTCTTTGTCGTCGCAGGGATTGGCAAACTTGGCGATGTCGCCGGCTTTGGCGGCTATATGGCAACCGGTGGAATTCCAGCCGTGCTGGCCTGGCCGGTCGTGCTGTTTGAAATCATAGCCGGACTTGCGCTGATTATCGGCTTTCAAACACGGATCACCGCTTTGGCGCTGGCTGCGTTCTGTGTGCTTTCGGGGCTTTTGTATCACTTCGATCCCGCAGATCAGATGCAGATGACACAGCTTCTGAAGAACCTCGGCCTTGCAGGCGGCTATCTGGCCCTGTGGGTCACAGGCGCAGGTGCATGGTCGGTGGACGCCAAAACCGGGCGCGCTGTCACCGTCTAGATAGTAAAGTTATGACAGGGCGAGAAATCTGTCTCGCCCTGCTATCCTCAGACAGTCTCTGGCAGATCGCGCGCGGCGCGCACCAGATCGAGAATCTTCTTCGCCGCGTCAGGGATATTGGTGCCCGGACCAAAAATCGCCTTCACACCCGCATCATACAGGAATTGATAATCCTGCTGCGGAATGACGCCTCCGCAAATCACCAGAATATCATCGGCACCGGCCTCTTGCAGCGCTTTTACCAATTGTGGTGCCAGCGTCTTGTGACCAGCCGCCTGACTGGAAATGCCAATGATATGAACGTCATTGTCGATGGCATCCTGTGCCGCTTCTGCCGGTGTCTGGAACAGTGGCCCGACATCCACATCGAAACCGATATCGGCAAAGGCGGTGGCAATGACCTTCGCCCCGCGATCATGGCCGTCCTGCCCCATCTTGACGACCAGCATACGCGGACGCCGTCCTTCAACTTCGGCAAAGGCTTCTACGTCGCGCTGGATCGCGGCGAAACCGTCATCCCCCTCGTAAGCGGCACCATAGACACCCGCCAATGTCTTGACCTCGGCACGGTGGCGGCCGAACACCTTTTCCATAGCCATGCTAATCTCTCCGACTGAGGCGCGGGCGCGGGCTGCATCCACGGCGGCTTCCAGAAGATTGCCACCTTCGGCGGCGCGACGGGTAAGTTCCGCAAGTGCTGCGTCACAAGCGGACTGATCACGGGTTGCGCGAATACGCTCCAACCGCGCAATCTGGCTGTCGCGCACCTTCATGTTGTCGATATCAAGTATATCTATCGGATCTTCCACATCCTTGCGATATTTGTTGACGCCAACAATCACTTCCTCGCCCCGGTCGATCATCGCCTGACGGCGCGCGGCGGTTTCCTCGATGCGCAGCTTGGGCATACCAGAGGCAACGGCCTTGGTCATGCCGCCCATCTCTTCGACCTCTTGCATCAGCGCCCATGCCGCTTCGGCCAGATCATGTGTCAGCTTCTCGATATAGTAGCTGCCCGCCAAAGGATCGACGACGCGTGTAACCCCGGTTTCTTCCTGCAAAACAAGCTGTGTATTGCGCGCAATGCGGGCGCTGAACTCGGTAGGCAATGCAATCGCTTCATCCAGCGCATTGGTGTGCAGTGACTGCGTGCCCCCCAGAACCGCGCTCATCGCCTCATAGGCGGTACGGATCACGTTGTTATAAGGATCTTGCTCTTGCAGGCTAACGCCCGAGGTCTGGCAATGCGTGCGCAACATGCTCGATTTCGGGTCTTTGGGATTGAATTCCTCCATCACACGCGACCACAACAGGCGCGCGGCGCGCAGCTTTGCGATTTCCATGAAGAAATTCGTACCAATCGCAAAGAAGAATGACAGCCGCCCGGCGAAATGGTCAACATCCATACCGCGATGGATTGCAGCGCGCACATATTCGCGCCCATCAGCCAGCGTGAAGCCCAGTTCCTGAACCAGATTGGCCCCGGCTTCTTGCATATGATAGCCGGAAATCGAGATTGAGTTGAATTTCGGCATCTCGGCGCTTGTGTATTCAATGATATCCGCAATGATCCGCATCGAAGGCTCGGGCGGGAAAATATAGGTGTTGCGGACCATGAACTCCTTGAGGATGTCGTTCTGAATGGTGCCGGATAACAGCTTGCGGTCAACGCCCTGTTCTTCGCCCGTGACGATGAAATTCGCCAGAATGGGGATCACCGCGCCGTTCATCGTCATCGAGACGCTGACTTTCTCCAACGGAATTCCGTCAAAGAGGATCTTCATATCTTCGACCGAGTCGATGGCGACACCGGCCTTGCCCACATCCCCCTCTACGCGCGGATGGTCACTGTCATAACCGCGATGGGTGGCAAGGTCGAAAGCAACGGAAACACCCTGCTGCCCTGCTGCCAGCGCCTTGCGGTAAAAGGAATTGGATTCCTCGGCAGTCGAAAAACCTGCATATTGCCGGATCGTCCAGGGGCGGCCCGCATACATGGTTGCGCGCACGCCGCGTGTATAGGGTGCCTCACCGGGAACGCTGCCCATATGGGGCAGTCCCTCCACATCGTCCTGCGTGTAAAGCGGCTGGACATCTATGCCTTCCAGCGTCTTCCAAGTCAGGCTATCAAGCGGTCGGGATTTCAACTCTTTTTCCGCAATAGCCGACCAGCGGAGTTTCGGATCGCTCATGGCAAGTCCTTTCTGACGTCTCGGGCTGGCAAAAATGCGTAGCCTATGGTGTTTTCTCTGAATTTGCCCCTATATGCAGCACATGCAGGAGGCCTTATGAAACCGCTCTTTACGATTGTTTTCTCACTTCTTTTCCCAATCGCTCTCGGCGCGACGGAGGCGGCGGATACGACAACGCCAGAACCAGCGGCAGAAATGGCCGCTGAGGTTGAGGCAGAAAACGACACCGAAGCCGAGGCGCTCGACCCTGACAGCACCTTGCTGTTCTTGGATGCGCGAGAGGTGGATGTGCGCGACTTTATCTGGGAAAGGCGGATCATAGTGGTCATGGCCGAGACGCCGGATGACCCACAATTCAATCGCCAGCTAGATGCGTTGCGCGAGAGGTCGGAAGAATTCGTGGAGCGTGATGCGGTTGTGATTTTTGATGCCCATCCCCAAGACCGAAGCGCATTGCGGCAAGTTCTGCGGCCCCGCGCCTTCATGACCGCGATTATCGACAAGGACGGAGAGGTAAAGGCACGGCGTCCGGCTGTTCGTTCGGGGCGCGAGTTGATGGCTGTCATCGATCGCTTTCCTACCAGACGGCAAGAGATGCTGGAGCAGCGGCCGGCTGGCCGTTGATCCAAACTGTCGTGACACAGGATTTCGCCAGAAATGGCGCGATCCCCAGTATAAGCGGCGCAATTCAACGCTGTTTGTCCGGATAGGCCCCCAAGCTGGATCATTTGAAATACCCGATTTTCTCGGCCCATTGCGACATGATCCACCAGCCCGGCCCAAAAACACCCGCCAACCAGAAGACAAGCGCGGTGCCCGGGTCCAGCAGGCCCAGCCAGACAACGCCTGTCAGCACGGCCCCAAACCCATAGACCAACGCCCCTCCAACCGCGATGAATTCCAACCCCAGTCGAATGCGGCTGAGCAACGGAAACAAGCCGTGAAACACCGCCATGCCCCCCAAAGGCGGCATCAATAGCAGAACCCAATACCCGTCTCTCACACCTTCGGCCAAGCCAGACAGGATAAGCCACGCCACGGTAAGTCCGGCCGCGAAGCTGACAAAATATACCGCGAATAGTCGTAGCTGGCTGCGGGCCGGCATTATTCGAACTCCATGATCACTTCATCCACGGCCAGTGACGCACCTGCGGTCGCATTGATCTTGGCGACCTTGCCCTTGCGTTCGGCACGCAAGATGTTCTCCATCTTCATCGCCTCAATCGTGGCCAAAGCCTGCCCTTCATAGACCTCATCCCCTTCTTGCACCGAAACCGAAACGACCATGCCGGGCATCGGGCAAAGAAGAAGTTTTGAGGTATCGGCTGGCACTTTCTCGGGCATCAGTTTCGCAAGCCGCGCCTGACGTTCCGAGAAGACATGAACCTTAAGGTCTGCCCCGCGCAGGCGCAGGCGGAAGCCGCCGGGCAGCTTGCCCACTTTCATGACCAGCGGCGCGCCATTTACCATCAGATGCGCCAAAGGCTGCCCAGGTTTCCAGTCAGAGGTGATGCGGAATTCCTGTCCGGCCAGCTTGACTGTCGCCCCTTCTCGGTCGGCCGCGATGCTTGCGGGCAGGCTCTGGCCGTCGATATTGACCACCCATTCGGTGCCGACCACGCGTTCGTGGTTGTCCATGCGGCCCGAAACCCGTGCGCGTCGGATTTCCGCGACGCGGTTCATGGCGCACGCACCTGCAGCAACACGGTGCAACAGATCATCGGCAAGCTGCGCACCCTCAAAACCGTCAGGGTATTCTTCCGCAATAAAGGCGGTCGTAATCTCACCCGAGACAAAGCGCGGGTGGTCCATCACGGCCGAGAGGAACGGCAGGTTATGGCCTATCCCTTCCAACTCGAACTCATCCAATGCAAGCCGCATTTCCTCGATCGCCTTGGCGCGGGTGGGCGCCCATGTGCAGAGTTTGGCGATCATCGGGTCATAATACATCGAGATTTCGCCGCCCTCATAGACGCCGGTATCGTTGCGTACTGCGCGGGCGGGTTCCACCACCTCTTCCGGGGGGCGGTACCGCGTCAACCGCCCGATAGAAGGCAGGAAATTACGGTATGGGTCTTCAGCGTAAAGGCGCGATTCCATCGCCCAACCGTTGATCTTCAGATCCGATTGCTTGAAGGCCAGTTCCTCGCCAGCGGCCACGCGGATCATCTGCTCGACCAGATCGACGCCGGTAATCAATTCGGTCACCGGGTGTTCGACCTGCAAACGGGTGTTCATTTCAAGGAAAAAGAAATTCCGTTCACCGTCGACAATAAACTCCACTGTGCCAGCCGACGTGTAACCCACAGCCGCAGCCAGCGCGCAGGCCTGCTCGCCCATCGCCTTGCG
>SLAT01000119.1 GCA_007126715.1 Roseinatronobacter sp. | reverse complement strand
TAGCGCGCCGGAATGATAATGACGGTCTTGGGCGACATTTACAGCCCTCTCGCCTGCAATGAATGCTGTGACCTGATCGCGGGCGCGCAACTGTAGCGCCTTGCGGCAAGGTTTGACTGCACCGTATCCAAAATGCGGAAAATGGGCATATCAGCGGCAACGCTGCCAAATACTCTGGTCTGTCGGGTCCACACTAACACTACACAAAGGCCCTTTCGCGACCAGTTTAATTCGGCGGCACGTTGGGCAAGGCGGTTGGGAAAGTCAATATTTCAGGCAATCGAGAATGCCCGGCATTCAGGCCAGATTCGACCGCATCCGTGTGTAGACCCAGCCCATAACCGCGGGGGTAAGATACATGGGGATCTGATACAAGCCTATTAGCAGTAGCAGATCGCTGGCCAGCGCAGGTGGCAAGACCCCAAGGAACAGGGCAATATTTCGGTTTCCAGCGGCTTGGCTGATCGCGGCGGCCTGCGCGCCTTCAAGCTTGCCAGATGTGACCAGCAGGGTTGCCAACTGCAACCCAAATCCCAGCGCGAGCACGAAGAGCAACAGCCCCCAAGCGTGTATTCCAGCCAGCAGCGCCGGACCGACAGCCCCCATCAATGCAATCACGATCAGCGCAAGCAGCAAGGTCGTGCAGCCATCTATAACCGAAAGGGTGCGCGTATTGGCCGTGACGATTTTGCTGGCACGCAACCACAGCCCCAGCGCGCCCGCCAGCGCGATAACCACCAACAGGCGCAGCACAATGGAAAACACCTCGGAGGGGGCACCAAGGCCGGGCATCAGCAGAAAGACAGGCAAAGCCGTGGCAGGCAGCAGCAGCGTTCCCATTACCAATTGCCGCAAAGCCACTGGCGCCGACGCGCCTGACATGATCGCAAGATTGGGGCTGCCAGTAATCGGGGCCGCCGCAAGCACAAGAACCAGACCAAAGGCAAGGACAGACTCAACTTGAAGCAAACGCAGTGCCAAGACAGCAAGACAGGGCAGAACAAGTTGCAGCACCAGCACCGTCAATATGCCTGCACGCCAACCCGCAAGTCCTGCCCGAACGCCATCTGGGCCAAGCCGCAGCACCGCCAGAAACAACAGCGTTACAACCACGGGCGCGACAAGTGCTTGCAGCACGCCAGCCAGATCCGGCAAAGCCACGCCTGCCAGAACCCCAAGCACCAACCCCATCAGCAGAACCAGCCGCCCGTTGCGTGCAAGGCAATCCAGCGCACCGACAATCATGCCAAGGCCCCGTTTCTCTTCTCAGCTTCGGCCATGCTTACGGGCTTGTCTGAATGCGCCGATGCCTCGGTATTTCGTGCAAGTCGTTTCAGAATTCGACACCTTTTTGCGCCTTTATCCCGGCGCGGAACGGATGCTTGACCAGCGTCATTTCCGTGACCAGATCGGCCAGCTCGATCAGTTCGGGTTTTGCATTCCGGCCGGTCAGGACCACATGCGTCATTTCAGGCTTTTCGTCGCGCAGAAAGGCGATGACCTCTTCCAGCGGAAGGTAGTCATACCGCAAGGCAATATTGATCTCATCCAGCAGCACCATGCGAATGGCGGGGTCACGGATCAAGGCCTTCGCTTGTTCCCACCCGGCGCGGGCGGCGGCGATGTCGCGGTCGCGATCTTGCGTGTCCCAGGTAAACCCCTCGCCAGAGACAACGAATTTGCACTGCTCGGAGAAATTCTTGCGCAGGAACTCCCGCTCGCCCGTGACCCAATTGCCCTTGATGAACTGCACCACCGCGCAGGGCATCTCATGGGCGATACAGCGCATGATCATACCAAACCCGGACGAGGATTTACCCTTGCCCGCCCCTGTATGCACCACGATCAGCCCTTTTTCATCAGTCTTGGTTTCCATCATCTTGTCGCGCGCGGCCTTGATTTTCTTCATTTTTTCGTGGTGACGGGCGGCATCGTCTGTCTCAGTCATGAATATCTGTCCTTGTTGCAACGCTACAGTGCAAGCCCCGCGCGGGGAACATGTGCCGACCTTGATCGGCACCAACAGGTTTCGCAAGCCTCATATGCGAAAGCAAGCACGCAACCGGGTTCGTGTCACCAGAGACACGCCACCCGACAAAGGCTTGGCGAGACAATGCCGCCCTTTGATCCCGTTCACCTGCGCGAATGCGCGCACATGGCCTGTGCGACAATCGGTGTTTCGCGCATGTCAGACAAGGCGCAGTTACGTGGCTGAAAAACAAAGGAGTGTGCACCATGTCTTCCAAACCACGTATAGCAGTTATCCTAGGCTCGACGCGCGACTCGCGCTTTGGCGATGCCCCGGCTGAATGGATCTTCAACCGGGCCAAAGCGCGCGCGGACTGGGATGTTGAACTTGTCGATCTGAAATCGTTCGACTTGCCCCTGTTCAACGAAGTTGCCTCGAACGCATGGGTTCCTTCTGAAGATACAGCCGCCCGCGACTGGCAAGCCGCTATCGCGCGTTTCGACGGGTTCATCTTTGTCACACCGGAATATAACCGCTCGATTACCGGAGCACTGAAGAACGCGCTGGATCAGGCCTATGTCGAATGGAACCGCAAGGCATTTGGCATTGTCAGCTACGGCTCTGTCGGCGGAACACGCGCGGCCGAGCATCTGCGCAGCATCGGGATCGAGTTGCAGATGGTTTCGACCCGCTCTGCCGTGCATATCGGAGGCACTGATTTCTTCAGTGTTCACCCGTTGGGCGGCGACCCCAAGCCTATCGAGTCGCTTGAAGGTTCGATCGGTGGTTCGGCAGATTCGATGCTGGAAGAGTTGGATTGGTGGACACGCGCCACAATTGCGGCGCGCACGTAAGCAAACATCTGAATGACAAAAGAAAGGGGCGCACCGAATGCGCCCCTTTTGTTTGTGCATCTACCTGTGCCAAGCAACGACACATCGCGCGATTACTGCGCGGCGCGCGCTTCTTGCTGAATTGCAACACCTGCGCGGGTCATATCCTGACCGGCACCTTCGACCGTGTTACACGCAGCAAGCAGAAGCACGCCAAGCACTGGTACAGCTTTTTTTACAATATTCATTTCAGTTACTCCTATGTATGCGTGCATACAACGCGCGGAGGCTGATTTCGTTGCGAAAAAAATGACCGAGTGCCAGAAAAACTCTCGCACCGCACAGTCTGCAAACTTGAAGTGCCGCAGCCCCTGCCCAGACAAGAAGGCTGGCTGTCAGGTTTCAGCCAAGGCTCATGCTGACAGCCGATTCGGGCAATTCTTCATCAAAGCAGCGCTGATAGAACTCCGCCACTGTCTGGCGTTCCAACTCGTCACATTTGTTCAGGAAAGACAACCGGAACGCATAACCCAGCGACCGGAAGATGCGCGCATTCTCGGCCCAGTTGATAACCGTTCGCGGGCTCATAACTGTGGAAAGATCGCCATTCATAAACGCTGTGCGGGTCATATCGGCGACAGTCACCATCTGGCTGATCTCCTGCCGTCCCTTGGCCGTGTTATAGGCGGGGTTCTTGGACAGGACGATTGCAGTTTCGGCATCATGGCTCAGATAGTTCAGCGTGGCCACCAGTGACCAGCGGTCCATCTGGGCTTGGTTGATCTGCTGCACCCCGTGATACAGCCCTGTGGTATCGCCCAGACCTACGGTATTCGCAGTTGCAAACAGCCGGAAAGACGGGTGTGGAGTGATAATCTCGTTCTGGTCCAGCAGCGTCAGCTTACCATCATGTTCCAGCACACGCTGGATGACAAACATCACATCGGGGCGGCCCGCGTCATATTCATCAAACACAATGGCGACAGGGTTGCGCAGCGCCCAAGGCAGTATACCTTCCTGAAACTCGGTCACTTGCGCGCCATCGCGCAGCTTGATCGCGTCTTTGCCGATCATGTCGATGCGGCTGATATGACTGTCGAGGTTAACACGCACGGACGGCCAGTTCAGCCGTGCCGCAACCTGTTCGATATGGGTGGATTTGCCCGTGCCATGATAGCCCTGAATCATCACGCGGCGATTATAGGCAAAGCCTGCCAGAATCGCGAGTGTCGTATCGGGGTCGAACTTGTAGGTCGGGTCAAGTGCCGGAACGCGGTCGGTCGCTTCGGCAAAGCCCTTTACCTTCATGTCCGAGTCAATTCCGAACACATCCCGGACCGAAATTTCTTCGGTTGGTTTTTCTGATGCCGTCATGCTGTCACGTCCCGCCTGAAAATTGTCCTTGCGCCCTGTAGCGCCTCGTGGTGCCAGATGTGAAACATATCCGTCGCGGGCGCAAGGGAAAGGGGCTATTTCCCTTCGACCACCAAAGATTTCAGGCCATGGAAATGATAGATATCGGCGTAAATCGGGGTCTGCGCCAGTTTCAGCCCCGGCAAACGCGACACCAGCGCGCCCAGCGCATTCGCAATTTCCAGCCGCGCCAGCGGCGCACCAAGACAGAAATGCAGCCCCGCACCAAAGGCCAGATTCGCCTTTGGGCTGCGTGTGGGATCGAAGCCTTCGGGCGTGTCCCAGTGCTTGGGGCAACGGTTTGCGGCCCCAAGCAGACAGGCGATTTGCGCCCCTTTTGGAATGACATGTCCCACCACATCAATATCTTCATAAGCCCAACGGGTGAACAGATGCAGCGGTGGGTCGAAGCGCAGGCTTTCCTCGACCAGTCTATCTGAGATAGGCGTCTGCCCGTAATGGCCCGTCTGCAAAAGCGTTTTGGTGGCATTGCCGATACTGTGCACTGTCGCCTCATGCCCCGCATTCAGCAGCAGAATGCAGGTTGAGATCATCTCATCCGTGGTCAGGCGGTCGCCCTCTTCCTCGACCGCTATCAGATGGGTTATCAGATCATCCCGCGGGGTTTGGCGGCGCGCCGCAATATAACCGCGCATAAAATCAACAAATTCCGTGGTCGCCGTGATGGCGCGGTCTTCATCAGCGCGGGTGCGTCCGGCCTGATACATGCCAACCATTGCGTTAGACCAGCGCAGCAAATCGGGCGCCAGCGTTTCAGGCACACCCAACAGGCGCGCAATGATCGTCACGGGCAGCGGTTGGGCGAATTGCGTCAGCAAATCGAAAGCACCTTCGGGAAACTGGTCGATCAACTGATGTGATAGTGCCTCGATCTCGGGGCCAAGCGCCGCTATCCGCCGAGAGGTGAAAGCGCGCAGCACAAGGCTGCGCAACCGCGTATGACGCGGCGGTTCCAACTCCAGCATGGAATGCGCCTCGACCGCGTAGAACGCGGCTAGATGCGCAGGCACAGGCGGCGGGTCCGGTGGCATGCGTCCGAAACGGCGGTCGCGCAATATGGCATTGGCGGCGGCGTAACTGACCGCGCAGGGCATGTCATAATCCTGCCAGAAGACCAACGACCCAAGCGCCCGCATCCTGTCATATGCCGGATACGGGTCCTGCACAAAACCCGCATCAAGCGGGTCTTGCGAGAATGCAGGCAGAGACACTGTCATCCCGTTCAAGCCTTTGAGACTGCGTCCAGTATGCGCGCCCATGACCGGATGCCACGGTGAAAGCTGTCCAGATCATATTTCTCATTGGGCGAGTGTATCTGGTCATCATCCTTGGCAAAGCCGATCAGCATGGAATCCATCCCAAGTATGGATTTGAAATCTTCGGCAATCGGCATCGAGCCTCCGGCACCAACAAAGGCCGCCGGTTTGGGCCATTCATCGCTGAGTGCCCCGCGCGCCGCCTCGAATGCAGGATGCGACGTTTCCATGACTGACGCGGGCGACGCGCCGTGCTCGTGAAACTCTACCCGACAATCGGCAGGCACACGCGCCGTCACGAAATCGCGGAACGCCTTACGCAGCTTGTGCGGGTCTTGTTGCCCGACCAACCGGAAGCTGACCTTGGCCGAGGCTTGCGCAGGCAGCACCGTCTTGAAACCCGCGCCAGTATAGCCGGAAATCATGCCATTAATCTCGCAAGTCGGGCGCGCCCAGATCATTTCCAGCGCAGTGCGCCCTTTTTCTCCGGCAGGCACACTCAGCCCCACGCCACCAAGAAACGCATCCGGGTCAAACCCCAACCCATCCCATTGCGCGCGCAACTCATCCGTGATTTCAGGCACATCATCATAGAAACCCGGCACGGTGATGCGGCCATTTTCGTCATGAAGATCAGCCAGAATACGCGTCAGCACCCGCGCGGGGTTCATCGCCGCACCGCCAAAGCTGCCCGAATGCAGATCGCGCGCGGGGCCGTGAATGGTTATCTCTTCGCCCAGCAACCCGCGCAGCATGGTCGTGATGCCGGGGGTTTGGGCGTCGAACAGGCCAGTGTCACAGATCAGCGCAAGATCAGCGCGCAGCGCATCGCGGTTGGCCTCCAGATAAGGGACCAGCGAAGGCGAGCCGCTTTCTTCTTCGCCCTCCAGACAGAAAGTCAGCTTTACGGGCAGACTGTCATGCACCTTCAGCCATGCGCGGCAGGCCTCAATAAAGGTCATCAACTGGCCCTTGTCATCGGACGCACCGCGTGCGCGGATCACCTTGCCCTTGGGCGTATCCTGAAGTTGGGGGTCGAAAGGGTCTGACTCCCACAACTCCAGCGGGTCCACTGGCTGAACATCATAATGGCCGTAAAACAGCAGATGAGGGCCTTCCTCTGCCCCACCTTCCGCAACCACCATGGGATGACCAGCCGTCTTGTCCTTCCGGGCCGCAAAACCAAGCGCGCCCAGTTCCGCCACCAGCCAGTCAGCAGCCTTGTCCACATCGCCCGCATGTGCAGGGTCCGTCGAAATCGAAGGGATGCGCAGCAGGGCAGAAAGACGCTCCAGCGCTTGTGGTAAATCCTGATCGATCTGGGCCAGCACAGGGGTGATGGTTGCAGTCATGATATCGCTCCGGTTATAGGGGTGTGGTGCAGAACGTATCAGAGCGCTTGGGGCTGTCCAGCCCTGTCGCATCGGCATCACGCTGTCACGGCAGAACACAGGCCATTTGGAGGTTGGAACCATGCGACTGAAAACTATCGGATTGGCAGCAGGATTGATGCTTGCATCTACCGGATTGGTATCTGCGCAGGACATGCAGGCGGAAAACTATCAGTTGGACGGTGTCCAGATCACGGTGATCCCACACCCTTTTCTGGCGGAAGACGAACTCATGACTCTGCGCCTTGTGGGGCAGAACAGCGATGCGCTGGAACTTTTCGTGCCCGAGGGATCGGGATATGCCGCGCTTGCCATCGCGCCTGACGAAGGTTTTGTGCGCAACGGTGTTCCTGTCGATTCGGCCATTGCGATCTCTGGTCTACAAGATATCGCGACCGCGCGCGCCTCGGCGCTCGAAGCGTGCGATGCGGCCCGCCAGACCGCTCAGGATTGCGTGATTGCACTTGAAGTTGCGCCGCGCTGAGGCCCGCAACGCAAGATGCGACGAAGGGCCACGGAGTCTTGGCTTTGTCAGAACGGTCAGTTTGATTTAAGTCAAGGTTTGACCGGAAAGTCGAAAGTAGACTCTGGAAGTGGAGCTGAAATGCTTTGCATTTCGTCTACGGATCGATAAATACGAATGTATACCCAGCGAAGATGCGAGGGAGAGGGTTTTGACTTATACTGCTGCGCTCGACACGGCCTTGAACCGACTGCACGAAGAAGGACGCTATCGCACCTTCATAGACATCGAGCGTCGCAAGGATCATTTCCCCAATGCGGTCTGGACACGCCCCGACGGGACCAAACAAGATATCGTGGTCTGGTGCGGGAATGATTATCTGGGCATGGGCCAGCAACCAGCCGTCCTGAATGCGATGCATGAAGCGATTGACGCGACGGGCGCCGGATCAGGTGGCACGCGCAACATTTCCGGCACAACAGTATATCACAAGCGCCTTGAAGCCTCTCTCGCCGATCTGCATGGCAAGGAAGCAGCGCTTGTATTCACATCCGCCTATATCGCGAATGACGCGACCCTTTCGCCCCTGCCCAAGCTGTTCCCCGGTCTGATCATCTACTCGGATTCGCTGAATCATGCCTCCATGATCGAAGGTGTGCGCCGCAATGGCGGGGCCAAGCGCATCTTCCGTCACAATGACGTGGCACATCTGCGCGAGTTGATGGCCGCTGATGACCCGGCAGCACCAAAGCTGATTGCCTTTGAATCGATCTATTCGATGGATGGGGATTTCGGACCAATCAAGGAAATCTGCGATGCAGCAGATGAATTTGGCGCGCTGACCTATATCGACGAAGTTCACGCTGTCGGCATGTATGGGCCACGCGGTGCAGGCGTTGCAGAACGTGATGGCCTGATGCACCGCATCGACATCATCAACGGGACGCTGGCAAAGGCTTATGGCGTGATGGGCGGCTATATCGCGGCCTCTGCCAAGATGTGCGACGCGATCCGTTCCTATGCGCCCGGATTCATCTTCACCACATCGCTGCCGCCAGCAATCGCCGCCGGAGCAACCGCATCGGTCGAATTCCTGAAAACAGCGCAACATCTGCGGGACAAGCAGCAGGAAAATGCGCGTATTCTAAAAATGCGTCTGCGCGGGCTTGGATTGCCAATCATTGATCATGCCAGCCACATTGTGCCAGTTCATGTCGGCGACCCGGTCCATTGCAAGGCTATTTCCGACATGTTGCTGGAACGGTATGGGATCTATGTGCAGCCCATCAACTTCCCCACGGTGCCCCGCGGAACAGAGCGGTTACGTTTCACCCCATCGCCTGTCCATAAACCTGCCATGATCGACAATTTGGTAAGCGCCATGGATGGACTTTGGGCGCATTGTGCGCTAAATCGCGCCGAAATTTCCGCCTAAGTTTCTTTAGCGCTTCAAATCGCCGTGAAATTGTATATGGTTACCAGAAGGGTGACGCAGATTTAAAAGCTGCGCATCCTTGCAAGGCGGATGCAGGTGAAACACTAGGCGGTCAAGGGGCGGGTAATGAAATGGTTTGGCAATAAACCCAGATCAGATGATACGGGAACATCCAGCTCTGCGGCAGTTGGATTCGACGATTTCGAAGTTCGGCTAGGCGACCTGATGCGCGGCGAACGCGCAACTTTGGGCAAGTCTTTGCTGGATGTGCAACGTGAACTCCATATCCGGGCAACATATATCGCCGCGATCGAATCCGGCGACCTCTCTGCTTTTGAAGCAGCAAGTTTTGTGGCGGGCTACGTGCGCTCTTACGCACGATATCTGGGGATGGACCCGGACTGGTCTTACGCCAAGTTTTGCGCGGAAACGGGCTTTGCGATCTCCTCAGATCTGCAGCGCAGCACCACATCTTCACCCCGGATCGGCGTTCAGCCATCAGCGGGTGACTTCTCTCAGGGACTTCTTGCCAGAACAAAAATGGCGGCGGAACCTGATCCTTTCTGGCGACGGCTTGATCCCGTGGCGATGGGGTCTACCGCCGTAATGATTCTGCTGATCGCTGGCTTGGGCTTCGGCGGATGGACCGTGATGCGCGAAGTGCAGCGCGTGAACCTTGCACCGGCTGATCAGCCGCCATCGGTTCTTTCGGATCTTGACCCGATCACATCTGGCGCAGCGCCGCGAATGGCGGCGGTAGAGGAACCCTCCCTGCGTGTCGGCGAAGCTCGGACAAACGCGAACGCGAACGCTCAGGGCGTAGTGCGCAACTACCGCCCCGAAGCGTTGGAAACCCCGGTAGTCGTGTCCAGAGATGGTCCGATTGCGGCGATCAACCCACGCGAATCGGAAGCGACCTCCAGCGATTCGGGCATTAGCTCGGCCATCGAGATGGCCTTGGCGGAAGCCGGGACAAATGCCGCATCTGCCGACAATGTTCGCGTCACGCATGACGGGCCGCCGGAATTAGAAATTCTGGCTGTTCGTCCAAGCTGGATTCGTGTGCGCGCAGCCGATGGCACGGTCCTTTTCGAGAAAGTCCTCGATGCAGGCGAGCGGTTCAAGGTCCCGCAATCCGAAAGCCCTGCGACTTTGCGGGCGGGCAATTCCGGCTCTGTTTACATGCTGGTTGACGGTCAACCCTTTGGGCCAACGGCACCGGGCGCTCAGGTCGTAGACCAGATTGCCCTTTCACCCGAGGCTGTCTCGGAAAGGTTCACACTTGCCGATCTCAATGACGATCAGGCATTGCGTGAATTTGTGAATGTTGCCGATGCGGGAACCGACACTCTGCCGCAGACAGACTAGCCATGTGACATGCGTCAAGCATGTCACATATAGCTAGTTCAGATATCCGTTTTTGTCGCACCGGATGTTTCCGAAAGCAAATTTATCTGCTGCCAATCAGCAGTTGTGGTGCAGCCTTCCCATTGCCGCTGTGTCTGGATTAGCTTACATTCCAGATAGTGAAAACAAGGGGGCATCCGCTGATGGATCACAACCACATCCGCCCGTGGCGCAATATTGCAAGGCGCGCGTCGCGTCAGATCATGGTTGGGTCTGTACCGGTTGGCGGCGATGCGCCCATCTCTGTTCAGACGATGACGAATACCGATTCGGGTGATGCAAAGGCTACGATCAATCAGATCCTCGCCTGTGCCGAAGCGGGCGCAGATATCGTGCGCGTCTCGGTACCTGACACTGATGCCAGCCGCGCCTTGCGAGAGGTGTGCCGCGAAAGCCCAGTGCCAATCGTGGCGGATATTCATTTCCACTACAAACGCGCAATTGAATCGGCCGAGGCAGGTGCGGCCTGCCTGCGCATCAACCCTGGCAATATTGGTGACGCAACCCGCGTGCGCGAAGTGATCAAGGCGGCGCGCGATCACGGCTGTTCCATTCGCATAGGCGTCAATGCAGGGTCGCTAGAACGCCATCTGCTAGAGAAATACGGCGAGCCTTGCCCCGACGCTATGATCGAATCGGGCCTCGATCATATCCGTATCTTGCAGGACAACGATTTCCACGAGTTCAAGATCAGCGTGAAGGCGTCGGATGTGTTTCTTGCCTCTGCCGCCTATATGGGGCTGGCCGAAGCGACCGACGCCCCGATCCATCTTGGCATTACCGAAGCGGGCGGCATGGTCTCAGGCACTGTGAAATCTGCCATCGGGCTGGGTAATCTGCTGTGGATGGGTATTGGTGACACGATCCGTGTCTCGCTTTCGGCCGACCCGGTCGAGGAAGTGAAAATCGGTTATGAGATCCTCAAGTCATTGGGGTTGCGTCATCGCGGCGTGAACATAATTTCATGCCCTTCTTGCGCGCGTCAGGGGTTCGATGTGATCAAGACAGTCGGCCTGCTGGAAGAACGCCTTGCCCATATCAAGACCCCGATGAGCCTGTCGATCATTGGCTGCGTGGTCAATGGACCGGGTGAGGCATTGATGACAGATGTAGGCTTTACCGGCGGCGGGGCCGGGTCAGGCATGGTGTATCTGGCGGGCAAGCAAAGCCATAAACTCAGCAATGAGCAGATGGTTGAGCATATCGTCGAGCAGGTTGAAAAACGCGCTGCCGAAATTGACGCGATGCAAGACCAAGCCGCCGAATAACCTGCCCCAGATGCAATGCCGGGCTGAAACCGGCACTGCATCTAGGCCGCCCCGCCAATCTCGGCGAGCAACTGCGCATTTCCGCCCGATGCTGTGGTATCGACACAGAGGTGACGCTCCAGGAAAACATGGCCCGCATCCGGCATGTCCGTAATCAGCGGCAGGATTGGCCCATCGCGTTCGGCTAGCGCCCGTTCGATTGCGCGCGCCTGATCGGCATTGCCCCAGAACACCACCCCGGCGAAGCCGTGCAGCGCCTCCAGGTTTTCAGGGATGCCGTCTATCATTGCAGCCGCGCCCCCCAACGCTTGCACGGCTTGCGTTTGTGCTTGCGCCACCTCTGGCCCCGGCCCCATGCACAGGATGGGTGCGCGCGCCGCAAAGCGCAGTCGGTTCGATTCCCCCGTCGGCCCCGGCAATTCCTGAACTTCTGGCGGGGTCGCGCGCGTCGTATTGGCAAGCGCCTTGCGTACGGCCTCTGCAGTGGCGACAGGGGCGACATCTTGCACCGCTTGCGCTTCGTGCCGCGTGAACCGCGTCAGATAATGCGGCCCGCCTGCCTTAGGCCCAGTGCCGGACAACCCTTCGCCACCAAAGGGCTGGCTGCCCACGATTGCCCCGATCTGGTTGCGATTCACATAGGTGTTGCCCGCCGTGATCCGTTCAACCACATGCTGCACACGGCTGTCGATGCGCGTATGCAGGCCAAAGGTCAGCCCGTAGCCCGTGGCATTCACATCAGCGATAACACGGTCAAGATCAGCCGCCTTGAAGGTCGCCAGATGCAGGACAGGGCCAAACACCTCGCGCTCCAGATCCTTTATGCCAGAAACGGACAGAACCACTGGCGGAACAAAGAAACCTGCATCGGGTGCAGCCAGTTCATGCAGCACGCGCCCCTGTGCCCGCGCGGCTTCGACATATGTGGTGATCTGGTCGCGCGCTTGCGCATCAATGACAGGGCCAACATCCGTAGCCAGCGCCCAAGGGTTGCCCAGCCGCAATTCATCCATCGCGCCGAACAGCATGGCGCGAAATTCTTTGGCGATATCTTCTTGCACATAAAGGCAACGCAAGGCCGAACAACGCTGCCCTGCTGATTGAAAGCTGGAGGCAAGCACATCGCGCACCGCCTGTTCCGGCAACGCAGTGCTGTCGACGATCATCGCATTCAGCCCGCCGGTTTCTGCAATCAGCGGCGCACCGGGGTTCAGATGCCGTGCCATCGCGCGCCGGATCACAAGCGCTGTCTCGGTCGAGCCGGTGAAGGCCACGCCATTCACACGCACATCCGATGTCAGTGCCGCGCCAACTGTCGCACCATCGCCGGGCAAGAGTTGCAGGGCGTCCCGTGGAACACCTGCCTCATGCAAAAGCCGTGTCGCAAGATGCGCGATCAGCGGGGTTTGTTCGGCGGGTTTGGCAAGCACGCCATTGCCTGCCGCCAATGCCCCCGCAATCTGACCAGTGAAAATGGCCAGGGGGAAATTCCACGGGCTGATACAGGTGAAAACCCCGCGCGCAGGCGCTTTCAGCTTGTGCGCCTGTAGCGCGTAATAGCGCAGGAAATCCACCGCCTCGCGCAACTCGCCCACGGCGTCGAGTTGGCTTTTGCCTGCCTCACGGCCCAAAATGGCGAATATCTCGCCGAAATGCGCCTCATATAGGTCAGCCGCGCGATTCAGGATCTGCGCCCGCATTGCAACATCGGCGGTCCAGGGTTTGGCGGCGGCAAGGGCGGTTTCGACATCTTCAGATGCAGAAAATATAACTTCGCCCACCACATCGGTAAGGTCTGAAGGGTTCGGGGCCTTATATGGCGCGGCGCCTGTCACGTTACCTGCAATCAGCGGGGCCGCCTTGAAACATGTCGTGCGGAACGGGGCGCGCGCCGCCTCGATCTCGTCAAGGTCGCGCTGATCGGTCAAGTCCCACCCCCGCGCATTGCGCCGCTGTGCCCCGAATAGCGCGGGGCCTGCGCTGATCTTGGGGTTAAGCCCCTTGGGAAGGGCCTCTAGCGCGCCAAAGGGGCAGGCCGCAACCTCGGACGGGGGGACATCTTCATCGACGATCTGGTTGACGAAGGAAGAATTCGCGCCATTCTCCAATAAGCGCCGCACAAGATACGCCAGCAGGTCCTTATGCGCGCCCACTGGCGCATAAATGCGGCAGCGCGTGCCTTGCTGCGTCAACACGATGTCATGCAACTTCTCGCCCATGCCATGCAGGCGCTGGAATTCATAATCCAGCGCACTCACACCCATTTCATCGGCCATATGCAGCACAGCCGCCACCGTATGGGCATTATGCGTGGCGAATTGGGGGTAAAGGCGGTCATGCTTGGCCAGTAACTGCCGCGCACAGGCGATATAGTTAATGTCGGTTGCTGGTTTCTGGGTCAGCACAGGAAACCCATCCAGCCCGAAAACCTGCGCGCGCTTGATTTCGGTGTCCCAATAGGCACCCTTGACCAACCGCACCATCAGCTTTCGGTCCAGCCTTTCGGCCTGAGCGTGCAGCCAGTCGATCACATCGCCAGCGCGAGGGCCGTAAGCCTGCACGACAACGCCAAAGCCATCCCACCCTTCAAGGGCAGGATCAGCCAGCACAGCGCCGATCACATCCAGCGACAGAGCAAGTCGATCCGCTTCTTCTGCGTCAATGTTAAAGCCCAGTCCCAGTGCAGCAGCCAGCCGCGCCAATTCGCGCACACGCGGCACCAATTCGGCCATGACGCGGTCGGATTGCGCCATCTCGTAACGCGGATGCAGCGCCGATAATTTCACTGAAATGCCAGGATTGGTGCGTATGTCATTGCCGCTGGCACGCGCACCAATGGCGCGGATCGCCTTGGCATAAGCCGACTGATACCGCTTGGCATCAGCCTCGGTGCGCGCGGCTTCGCCCAGCATGTCATAGGAATAGGAATAGCCGCGGCTTTCCAACTGCCTCGCCCGCGTCATCGCAGTGTCAATCGTTTCACCCAGCACGAACTGGCGCCCCATTTCCTTCATCGCCCGCCCGACGGCAGTTCGGATCACCGGCTCGCCCAGCCGCTTGACGGCACCGCGCAGAACCTGTGCCGCGCTTTTGCTGCGGTCATCCAGCACGCGGCCTGTCAACATCAGCGCCCAGGTCGAGGCATTCACCAGACTTGAAGAGGATTTCCCCAGATGCCTGCCCCAATCAGACGGGGCGATCTTGTCTTCGATCAGATCGTCAATCGTTGCCGCATCCGGCACGCGCAAAAGCGCCTCTGCCAGACACATCAGTGCGATGCCCTCTTCGGTCGAAAGACCGTATTCTGCAAGAAATACCTCCATCAAGCCAGGTGAGTCACTGGCGCGGATATCTTGCACCAATTTGGCGGCAACCTGCGAAATCTCTGCGCGCGCTGTGGAATCCAACGCCGCGGCATGTGCTGCGCGCGCTGTTTCCTGCGCCTCGTCGCGCAAGATATCATGTGTGATCTCTGTTGGCAGTTTGGCAGCTGGCGGCATGACGGCACCTTTTACAGGAAGATACCCTGAGTTTGACACAGACACCTGTTGCTTTCAGCCTTATTTGCTGCTTACTTCAGGCAATATATCTTCTTAGTGCAGGTTTTTCAGTAAAATGAACCAAATCAAGCTTGACAGCTTTGATCATGCCATTCTGCGGCACTTGTCCGTGAATGGCCGTATCAGTGTGACCGAACTGGCCGGACGGATCGGCCTGACGAAATCCCCCACACAGGCGCGCCTGCGTCGGTTGGAAGAATATCAGGTTATCACCGGATATCGTGCCATGATCGATCCGCAACAGATAGATGCAGCCCATATCGCCTTCGTTGAAATCAAGCTGTCCGACACCCGAGAGGCCGCTTTAAGCGCATTCAACGAAGCCGCCCGTAAAGTGCCGGAAATAGAGGAGTGTCACCTGATTGCGGGCGCATTCGACTATCTATTAAAAGTGCGCAGCCGCGACATAGCCTCTTATCGCAGGGTCTTGGCAGAACATATCTCGGCCCTGCCGCATATTACCTCAACTTCGACCCATGTGGTGATGGAAGCTGTCAAGGAAACCGGCGCTCAGTGCGCTGTCTAGGTGAGCGGTCAGCGACGGATCGCGGTCAGTATGGGCATTGGCCCCGAACGCAAGATCAACATGCCATCGCGGCTAAGGTCAAACCCGCTTGCGACTTCCAGCGCATCCAGAAAGCGCAATTCCAGATTGCGCAGGTTTGCCGGACAGGCCAGTCGGGTCGTTCCCAATTCCCGAAAGGCAAGCCTACCGTCCTCCACCTCGGCGCGACCGACATAGCGGTTGCAAGTGCCGCGCCCGGAAATCTGGCCGCCGTGGATCTGCAGTGTCATAGCGCGCGCCTCGCGGTCATTCGGGGCCAGCACTGTGCCAAACAGGCTGGAAACGTACCAACTGCGACCTGATAGCAGATCCAGCGCAGACCCCGCGCACCCACCCAAGGTGGTTTCCGTTGCGTGCAAGATCAGTTCAGCCGATACCGGGTAGATCAGATTGTTGTCCGGCAATCTGCACCGCCCCTGTGTCAGGCGAAGCGACAGGGACCTTGCCGATATGTCGATGGCACCATTGCGGGGGGCGGAAATACTAAGCCCGTCACTCGACAGGGTTTCATCTTCGAGGCCAGGCAGGTCAATCAGGGCGGTTTCCAGCCCAAGTTCAATTCGCCATTCGCGATTTGCGGCAAAGGCCTCTAGCGGCAAGACTGGTGGAAACAGCGTTGGATGACAGGTTACTGCGGACTGCCCAGGCAAAGTCAGTTCTGCCTGATTGCCGTCAAAGTGCAACGCGCTGCCTGCATCATCTGCAAAGCCTGCCTCGGCGTCAGGTTGCGCCGAAAGCGCCAATCTGACACCGGCATGACGCAAGACCAGTTCACCATTCTCTTGTGTGATGCGCATATGTTGCCCATCACTACATTCCCAAATGTCACTGAACCCAATTGCAAGGCTTTGATGTAGCGCAAGGCTCAGATCAGAGGCAGTACGATCAGCGATTTGAACAATCGCACTTTGCAAGACGACCGACCCTTCGGTGATCATGCCCGCCTGCAATGCCTGGGCAGTGCGCGGAAGGGGGGGCAGATCCATCTGAAGCGCCGTTCCGCCCGGTTCGACAGTGCTGCGCAACGAGACACTGTTTTCGCCTTCTTCATTGCGGATCAGCAGCAGCACTTCTGAACCCGGCTCGGCAGGCTCTGCCCATGTGATTGTCACCGCCCCCTCACGCGACAGCGCGGGCAAGGCGAGAAAACACATGATCAGCACAGCATAGGCGTGGCGCATCGCGGCCTCCGTCAGTCGAGATAGACTTGGGATATGCCATGATGCCGACTTGCAGCAACAACAATTGCGTGAGAAAGACCTGATCAGGCGCGCTCAGAATACTCGAATGTCTCGGTATTTACGACTATGCTTTCATCCTGCCCGACAAAAGGTGGCACCAGAACCCGCACCCCGTTATCCAGAACAGCAGGTTTGAAGCTGTTCGCCGCTGTTTGCCCCTTCACAACCGGCTCTGTCTCGACAATCTTGCAAATTACCTTTTGCGGTAGCGCCATATTCAGCGCCTCTTCCCCAAAATATTCTACGGTAACGGTCATGCCATCTTGCAAGAAAGGCCGGCGCTCGCCAAGGATTTCGGCGTCCAGTTCCACTTGCTCGAAGGTTTCCATGTCCATCACCACAAGGCGACCATCGGTTTCATATAGAAATTGCTGGTCTTTTTGTTCCAGCCGAACCTTTTCGACTTTGTCATCAGAGCGGAAACGCTCATTCAGCTTTCGGCCGTCACGCAGGTTTTTCAGTTCGACTTGAGCGAATGCGCCACCTTTGCCGGGTTTGACATGGCTCACTTTCACAGCGGCCCAAAGGCCCCCACCATGTTCCAGAACATTGCCGGGGCGAATTTCGTTACCATTAATCTTGGGCATGCGCGGACCTTGTGAAGACCTTGATGTTTGAACAAACCTTCCTATATCGCGCTTACAATTGGTGCGCAAGGAAGCGTTATTCCTGCCTCCACCACTTCGTATGCACAGAATGCATACCTGCTATGCGAATTGGGTGTAGCGAATCAAGGCGCAAAAAGGCTATGCAGGCCCGAGCGGTGAATGCAAGAGCAAGAATAAAGGATTTTGGTATGTTTGATGCGGCTGATGGAACGGCCTTTACGCACGAACAAGGCGCACGCGCTCGCAAACTGTTTGCAGCAGTTGTGCTGGCTGCGCTGGACGATGCGATTGCTGACGACAAGAAATATGGCAACGGGCCAGAGCAGATTGCCCGTTGGGCGCGTTCGCGCGACGGACGCGAAGTGCTAAGCTGCGCCGGTATCGACCCAAATGAGCGGGTTGTTGCTGGCTTGATGGAATTTGTGTCAAAAGGTGTGCGCACCTCTGTGGCGTTGTCTCGCGAAGAGAGCGAACGCCGGAATGCTGCGGCAGCGGCGGAAGCCGAAGCTGCGTAACCACACGGCACTGACCTAGAATGACAAACCCCGCGCTTCAGGCGCGGGGTTTGTCATTTGTCGGCGGCAAGCAACTAAACACAACACCGGACAGAGGTTGCGATCAGGCTTGAACACCCAGCGCCGCTGCCAGAAAATCCAGACGATCCTGCCCCCAGAACCGATCTTCGCCCATAACGAAGAATGGAACACCGAACACACCATCCGCCACAGCATCTTCCAGATTGCGCGGATAGATCTCGGCGCCTTGCAACATGCCGCTAAACGCGAGGCTTGGATCAAACCCTGCAGCAGACAGGCAATCGCGTATCACCTCATCTTCGGCAATATTCCGGTCCTCTTCCCAACAAGCACGACTCAGCCCTGTGACCAGCGCGGCCATGTCCCCACCCCCTGCTTCCTGCGCAGCTATAATCGCGTAAGATGCGGGCGCTGGATTGGTGGGAAAGAATGCCGGTCGCAATTTGATCGGCATGCCAAGACGGTCTGACCAGCGCTGCAATTCCTGCAACCGGTAGGCCTTGCGGCTTTCATGCCTGTCGGCCAGGACCTTGCCACCTGTGCGTTGGAACAGGGCGGATGGGTCCAGCGGTTTGTAGCGTAATGTGGCACCGGCGGCCTGTGCAATCTTGGCCGGGCGCGCGCCCGCCATATGCACCCAAGGCGACATCGGGCTAAGATAGTAATCAATATGGGCCATGTTCCATCCTTTTGCGCCGAGAGGCAGTTTGCAAGATCGTAACGGGGTGGTAAGCGGTGTCAACTTGTCCGAATCCCGAAGGATGGCACGATGATCGACCGCTCGGAACCCAAACTTATTTCCGGTAACTCAAATGGCCCACTAGCACAGGCCATTGCACGCCGAATGTCGCTTCACCGGGGGATGTCTGTCTCTCTCGTCGATGCACGGGTCGAGCGGTTCAATGACGGTGAAGTATTCGTCGAGGTTTACGAAAATGTCCGCGGCGAGGATATGTTCATCATTCAATCCACCTCTAAACCCGCGAATGACCATCTTATGGAGTTGCTGATCATCGCCGACGCGTTGAAACGGTCTTCGGCAGCACGGATCACAGCGGTCATCCCTTATTTCGGTTATGCACGCCAAGACCGTCGGACCAAGGCCCGCACCCCTATTTCCGCCAAACTGGTGGCGAATATGATTACACAGGCCGGAATTGAACGCATCCTGACGCTGGACCTGCACGCAGCCCAAATTCAGGGTTTTTTCGACATTCCGGTGGATAACCTCTATGCCGCGCCCGTTTTTGCGCTGGATGTGAAGCATAATTTCCGGGGGCGCTTGCAGGATGTCACTATCGTGTCACCCGATGTTGGCGGGGTTGCGCGTGCGCGCGAACTGGCAAAGCGGGTTGGCTGTGCGCTGGCAATCGTGGACAAGCGCCGCGAGAAGCCCGGCGAAGTGGCCGAAATGACCGTGATCGGCGATGTGAAGGGCAAGACCTGCATTATTGTCGATGACATTTGCGACACGGCAGGCACCTTGTGCAAGGCGGCCGAGGTGCTGATGGAAGCTGGCGCGACCGAAGTGCACAGCTATATCACACACGGCGTCTTGTCTGGCCCTGCGGTTGACCGGATCACCAAATCAGTCATGAAGTCACTGGTGATTACCGATTCGATTGCCCCGACAGAGGCCGTGCAGGCCGCGCCAAATATCCGCATTGTGCCCACTGCGCCCATGTTTGCGCAAGGGATCCTGAACACATGGAAAGGGACATCAGTTTCATCGTTGTTCGACACGGAAACGCTGATGCCGATCTATGAGGGGCTGTATAGCGAATAGGCGCGTTTTCACCGCCTGACAGAAGGTTTTCATCCTGCCTTTGAACTGCCCGCTCGGTTGGTCATCTGGACCAAACCGCCGAGCAGAGGCGATTGGCTGCAAGGCTTGGTGCAATTGTCGACTGCCCTCAAAGCCATCAGCGGGAACATTTTGTCATGTGGCACATAACATCGACCCCGCGCAGTGCCACGCACAGGATCAATCGCGTTCTCTTTGCTTCATTTCATCGCGGCGTATGCGATCTGCGCGTGGCAGCGAATCCAGCGAATCAAAGTCATTGATATCCTTGTGTGACTTGTGCCGGCTGCTGTTCCAGCGCGACAGCCCCAGCCAGACCGCCAACCCGACCGAGGCCCAGATCAGCCCCTGCACGAAGATATGCAGCCCCGGCACGAAATAGGTCACAAGCGCAACAACCCCCGCGCCGACTGCAAACCCCAAGGCGACATAAGCCGTGGTCATCATCTCCACTGCCAGCAGCCCCGCTGCAATCAGGCCCCAGATTATCCAGTCAGGCAGAGCAAACAGGTCCATCGCTCACATCTCTTTCAGGATGGCGGCAGCTTCGCGGAAGGAGTTAGAAGGTCCACCCGGAAGCATGATCAGTTTCGCATTGCTGGATTTTGCCAGCCCTTCCAGCGCCTCAACCTGCATTCTTGCGGTCTGGAAGATCAGCGCATCTCGGGCACCCTCACTGTCCAGCGACTCTGCGATCATGCGGTTGGATTCAGCATTGGCCTGCGCGATGGCCCGGATACCATCAGCGCGGCGCTGCGCCTCATAAAGCTCGGCATCCGCGTTCAACTCGGTCGCGCGGCGCACGCCTTCAGCGCGCGTGATTGCTGCGCGGCGCTCACGTTCCGCCGCCAGAACTTCTGCCATCGCCTTTTGGGTTGTCTCATTCAGGCGCACATCGGTAATTTCAGAACGCGAGATGCGAATGCCATAGGTCTGGCCCGCATCTTCCAGTGCTTCCAACAAGGCCACATTCAGGGATCCGCGATCTGATTGCACCGCGTCCAGTTCGACCTTGCCCAACTCCGAACGCACCAACGATTGCACAAGCCCGATCACCAGTTCGTCGATCTTGTTCACCCGGAAAACGGCAGCTTCGGGGTTGTCGATCCGGTAGACCACCAGTAGTTGCGCGCCAAATACGACGTTATCGGCGGACACCACTTCCAGCGCGATATCATTAAGCACCTGATCGTTGACTGGCACCTTCGAATGCACCCGATCAAGGAAAGGCACAATCACATTCACCCCTGCATCCAGTGTGCGATGATACGCCCCCAGACGGGTAACAACATAGTTTTCCGACTGCGGTACAATCTTCAGCCCCAAAAGGACGATGAGCACCAGCACGACAACAAGTGCAAGAATAAGTTCCATGACCACCCCCGACAAAATATACCCAAATCTTATGACAGATCGGGCGCGCTGTAATGTTAAATCACGCGCTCTCTTCCGTGGCAACACGCCGCGATAACAGCATCAGGCCAAGAGCTGTGCTTGAACACAGGATCATCCCGAAAATCAGGGGCAAGGGCGTGCCGTCATAAGCCAATGATATCGGCACCGCGATCAGCACTGACCCGACAGTTGACAGCGACATCACCACCGAGGAGCCGATGCCCGCCATATGCCCAAGGGGCTGCAAGGCCAAGGCGTTCAAATTCCCGAAAGTCAGTCCGATGGAAAAGAACGCCGTGCACATGAAGGCAAAGAACAGCGCAAAATCCCAAGGGGCAGGCAGACCAAGGCTGATAAGCACCAGAAACACCACTGAAACACTGGCCTGCCAGAAGAACGCATAAGTGGCGATCTTGCGCATACCCAGCCGCATGACAAGTTTCGCATTCGCGACGCTGGCGGTTCCAGCCACAAGCGCCGTCGCAGCAAACCAGAAGGGGAAGGTTGCGGCACGATCATATACATCGTCAAAGATCATCGGCAGGTTGGACAGCCACGCGAAAAGCGGTGCAAAGGCAAATGTCAGCGCCACAACATAGACCATCACTGCCGGATTCGTGACAATTTCGACCAAGGCCGCACCTATCACCCTTGGGCGCAGTGCGCGGCGGCGTTCAAGAGGCAGTGATTCCGGCTGGCGGATCATCAGCCACAGGCCGGAAATCAGGCCGAACGCCACGAAAGAAAAGAAGATCATGCGCCAGTTCGACAACCAGATGATCCCTGCCCCGATAGAAGGCGCAATCGCAGGCACCAGCACGAACAGGGTCATGATGATTGAGGTCACGCGCGCCATAGCGCGGCCCGAATACAGATCGCGCACCATCGCGGTTGCGACCACACGCGGCGCAGCCGCACCCAGCCCTTGCAGGAACCGCGCGGCCAAAAGCGACTCGATGGACCAGGCCTGCATCGCAAGCAACGCGCCCACCAGATAGACCGTAATTCCCACCAGCAACACCGATTTGCGCCCGAACGCATCCGAGACAGGTCCGCAAACCAGCGTGCCAAGGCCAAGACCGAAGACGAAGCTTGCGATCACCAATTGCCCGCGCGCGGGCATGTCTGGCGATAACTCCAGCCCGATTACGGGCAAGGCGGGTAACATGGCGTCAATCGAGAATGCGACAGTCGAAGTCAGCAGCGCCATCAGCGCAACGAACTCGCCAAATCGCAATGGCCTTGTGGGCGAAAAGGCCCCTCTCATCCGGGCATCCCCCGATTCAGATCATCAATGACATTTTGCCAAAGCTGTGTGGGCTGCGCGCCGGATATGGCATATTCCTGATCAATTATGAAAAACGGCACGGCCTGAATACCGCGCGCGCGCGCGGCGCGGTCTGCCTCGCGCACCAAATCGCAATCGGCCTCACTGGCCAGCAGACGCGCGACCATATCGCGCCCAAGCCCCGCTCGCACCGAGAGATCGAGTAGGACATCATGGCTGCCGATATCGCGCCCTTCAGTGAAATACGCACGAAACAGGGCACTGACGATTGCGCCCTGCCGCCCTTCCAGCCCTGCCCAATGGATCAGCCGATGCGCATCCAGCGTGTTTGGGGTGCGCGTGATGCCCGGAAGGTCAAATTCCAGACCTGCATCTTCTGCGGCCTCGATCACGGGTTGGTAGGCGGCCAGAATGCCTTGTTCCGCCCCGAATTTTAAGGACAGATACTCTTGCCGCGCCATGCCTTCGGCGGGCATGTCGGGGTTTAACTGGAACGGGTGCCAGCGTATCTCGAACGGGTGATCGGGGCGCGATTCCAGCGCGCGGCCAAGGCGCGTCTTGCCAATATAGCACCACGGGCAAATCGGATCGGACCAGATATCGAGTGTAATCATGCTTGCGCCACCTCGAAGCTGTCACGCAGGGCGCGACGTGACAATTTCCCATTCGCACCGCGCGGCAGGCTGTCGCATCTGCGATACAGGCGCGGCTGCTTGTAGCGTGCCAGTCTTTCGGCGGCAAAGGCTTGCAGCGCCTCTTCGTCGAGCAATTCATCTGCGGTGTAGAAGGCCGCGATGACGCTGACCCCCTCGCGTATGGGAACCTCGGCGCAGGCAATGTCATGGATCGCGGGATGGCTGGCAAGCGCACGCTCCACCTCCAGCGGTGAGACGCGAAAGCCGCCCGCATTCATCATGTCGTCGTTGCGGCCTGTGTATGAAATCGCGCCGTCATCGGCCATATGGCCCCTGTCACCGGTCAAGAACCAGTCGCCCAGCAGGGGCAGGACGGGCGCGCCGTCTTGCAGATAGCCCAGCATCAGCCCTTGATCGCTGCGATGAATGGCAAGCATCCCCTCTGCCCCGCGCGGGACTGGCGCGCCCTCGTCATCCAGAATGCCTATCTGCCGCCCTTCTTGCGGAAAGCCCGCGCTGCCAACCGGGGCGGGGCGTGCAGGGCTGGCCGAGATATAGGTCGAGCATTCGGACATGCCCAGCGCCTCGAAAATCTCGCGCCCTGTCGCTTCACGCCATGCGCTGCGCGTCATCTCCGGCAGCTTCTCGCCCGCTGACAGGCCGTGACGCAGGCGTGGCAAATCCAGCGCGCGCCCATCTTTCAGCAATTGGCGATAGACACCGGGCACCGCGGCAAAGATGGTCGCATCGAACCGCTTGAGCATCAGGCCAAGCGGTGCACCCGCATCAGGGATAAGGGCGGTCGCGCCGATTGCCCAAGGGTCCATCAAGCCCGTGCCCAGAGTGTATGTCCAGTTAAACGCTCCTGCATGCAGCATCCGGTCGTCTGGCGTCAGGCCATACCAGCCATCCCACATCATCTGCCGCGCCCAGACCGCACGATGGGCATGGACGACAGCACGCGGGCTGCCACCACTGCCCGACGTATAAATAATGTATCCGGCCCGATCCGGGCTGCCCAAATGCCAGTCACAAGCCGGGAGCTCTTGCATTTTGTGCAATGCCGCCTGTCCTAGAACAGGGGCCGGATAATCCGGCAGCGCCACCCCGTCAGCGCCCAGCACCAGCGCGGGGGCAACTTCATGCGCGATGCGCGTAATCTCATGGCCGGTCAGTTGTGTCGAGGTTGGCACAGGCACCAGACCCGCCGCGATTGCGCCCAGATAAGCCACCGGAAAATCAACCGTATTGCCCAGCCGCATAAGGACCCGATCACCGGGCTGCAACCCTGCCTGCAACAATCCCTGCCCGGTCCCGCGCACCGCCGCAATCAGGCGGGAGTAGGACCAACGCTCAGCCCCGTTCGCGCGCAGGATTTGCAACGCGCTTTTGTCAGGGGTCGCAGCGCCCGCAGACAGAACATATTGCGCCATGTTGAAAGGCGCAGGGCATGGCTTTGGCGGTGAGGGGTCAGTGACGGACAACATGCCTATAGAGCTACGCGCGCGCCAAGACAGTTGCAAGCCCAAGCCGCCCCGCGTAAAGGACAAATCCATGACCAGAGCAGATGACCCAGGCGTTCTGAAAATCACGCGCAATAATGGCACCGGTGAAGTGGCGCAGCCCATAGATCTGGCGCAGCGCGTGCGAGACTTGCGAAAGTCGCGCGGCTGGACGCTGGAACAGGCCGCCACGGCCGCAGGCTTGGCGCGCTCGACATTGTCGAAAATCGAGAACGGACAGATGTCGCCAACCTATGACGCGCTGAAGAAACTGGCGCAGGGTCTGGAAATAACTGTCCCGCAACTGTTCACCCCACCCGTGCAGCACCCCGCAAGCGGTCGAATGGCCGTGACGCGAGCAGATGAAGGCACCGCCCAACCGACCCCGACCTATGATCACAGGCTACTGGCAGGGCAACTCAGCCAGAAGAAGATGCTGCCCTATCAGGCGCTGGTGCGCGCGCGCGACATGGCCGATTTCGGCGGATGGGTCCGCCACGGAGGCGAAGAGTTCCTTTATGTCCTGACAGGCGAAATCCGGCTGTACACCGAGTTCTATGCCCCAATAGATATGCGGCGCGGGGACAGCGCATATTACGACGCCAGCATGGGCCATAACGTGATCTCGCTTTCGCGCGAGGATGCGCAGATCTTGTGGGTTACCTCTTTGGAATAAACGAGGGTTCACCACCTGACACAAGATACCCAATGCCAGCTTTGAGGGGTTTGCGGGCAGCTGATCTTGGCGCGAAGCCGCGCAGCGTCGGGCTGCGGTGCGGCGATCCTCACCTAAATCCATAGCGCTTCATACTAGCCAAACCCGCAAAAGATCAAAGCTACGCACTGGCGGCAGCCAAATCGCCGTGCCGTGGGGGCGGCCCTTTGAGTCGCGGCGGCCTTCGGCCTTTGCTCCGCGCAGCTAAAAGGACCTGAACGGCAGATTTGTCCTGCAAAGCTGACAAGTATCACCCATGGCAACACTGTGTCAGATGTGGAACACTAAGGCGAAGAAAACAGATCATCCAAGGCAGATACACGCCCCTTTCAGACACAAGACAACCCGATTTTGCGCCCGGCTCTAAATGATTGAAAACCAACGCATGCAAGATATGCCAAGCGTTGCACAGGCTGACCGAACCGGAGGCGTCGAAAACACGAAACCTGTGGAAGATTACCAAACGTCGCCCAGAGATGAACAAGGGTGACAGGGCTTCAACGTGCTCTCTCTATTCTTGCCAAGCCCCGAATTTTCGGCCACATGGTCAGGGATAACCACCAAAATAAACACCACAACAAGGTGAAGGGCAGATCATGAAACATATCGTCATCCCAGCAGTATTAATGACCTTGCTCGTCGCCGGTTGTGCGGGCGGCATCAGTGATCGCGCCGTCGTTAAGGGTGCCGGGGCAGATCTTTTGAAACTTCGGGCTGGCCCGGGTCTGGGGTTCAACATTATTCTTGGTTTGCC